>NZ_JAMYMK010000018.1:0-126157 GCF_040318565.1 Mesorhizobium sp. M1142 | reverse complement strand
CGCACGGGCGGACTTCCGAGGAGCGACGTTCACCGCGCCGATAGACTTTGACCGCGCCTTTTTCTTTCTGACCCGTATCGAGGGCCTCGACCTTTCCAATTCGGCGGGTCTGTCCCAGTGGCAGCTCAACATGGCTTGCGGAGACGCCCGGACCGAGTTGCCTTCTGGCTTGACGAGGCCTGAAGATTGGCCCTGTCAATTCCAGCAGGAATAGTTGTCGGCAAGCGAACTGCGGCAATGCTGCACCCGACAGGATTCGAACCTGTAACTTTGTGCCGCGGACATGCCCATTAAGGTCGAAGCCACCACCCGAGACGGCGAACTCCGGATATCCCTGTCTAATGCCGGAGAGCCCATTCCGCACGAGACAATGCAGGGGATCAGCATTAAGGAATATAATCCTCCCGTTGCGGCGAGCCCCTTCAACGGAGAATCGCCATGACTCGAAAGACCCTCGCCGACACTCTGTCCGCCCGCGAAACCATCTATGTCAATTGTGCGCACCCGATGTGCTGCAAATCGACGAAACTTGACATCCAGGCGCTGATTGACAGGCTCGGCCATGACCACGGCTCGATGCATGACGACTTGGTCGGGCTCTTTGTCTGCTCAAATTGCAAGGCTGCCGGCCGTGACCGACCTTCTTCGCATGCATTCCTGACTACGAAGGCCATCAGCGGGCGCGCAATCGCGACTGGAAGCCAACTTTCGAACGAAGGGGCTGAAAGTGGCCGGCGCCGCTTGGGGGGCGTTGGGGTAGATTGCCTGTAGGCGCCGGCGGGGCGGATTGGGGTCCGCAGACGCGAATCCTGCGGGCTGCCCTGCGGTTTTTTCCGGACACTCCGATTCCCAAGCAAAGTCAACAAAGGGGCGGCGGCATGGTGGCCGAGCTTCATCGTTTGCGGACGTTAGGAACGGAAAGGCCGCAACTCACAAAGCGAAACAATAACAGACGCTTAAGTGGGTATCTGGCGGAGAGAGCGGGATTCGAACCCGCGTTACGGTTTCCCGTAAACACACTTTCCAGGCGTGCGCCTTCAACCACTCGGCCACCTCTCCGTCTTTAGCATTTTCGACGCGGCCGGTTTCGCCGCGCGGGTTGGGGAGATGCATCTCCTTTGGGATTCCGGACCGGAATTCCGGCCGTGGGCGCCGTCGACCAGCGGATACCCTTTCCCCACACCTGAGCCGTCAAAGCAACAGGCGCGGGGCTCATCTAGTCGATCCGGTGCCGAATGCCAAGACATAACGATAGTCTATTCGCTTTGCCGGATACGGATGCTCACCCCATGTTACCGGAGCACCCGTAGGGAGCCTATCGAAAGGGGCGGCCGAGGTGTGCTCGCCGTCCGGCGCGCCGCCGGTTCCAGCGAACCGGCGGTCGCCGGTTCAACTTCGCGTGTCGCGATTGCAGGCGAAGCAAGTAGATCCTATCTAACAGTCCGATACGACATTCTGATAATCTCCTGGGGAGGAAGGGTCTGGATGTTCCGCTTCATCTTTCGTCTCGCTGCAATGGTCGCGCTGTCGGTTTCGGTCATCATGGCCGTGCTCGATGCGACACGGTCGGTGACGGCTTCGGCGCTGGTGATGACACCGCTTAATTCCAGCTGGCTCGCGGTCTCGCCGGATACGCGCAGCGCCTTCGAAAGCTTCGTCCGCGACAAGGTCAATCCGCTGCTGTGGGATGGCGCCATCGCCTGGGTGCTCAGCCAGCCCGGCTTCGCCGTGTTCGCGGTGCTGGCGTTCATTCTTTACGCCATCGGCTACAGGCGGCCGCGCCCCAGCGGGCGGTTCGCCGCGACCTGACATTTCCAGCCTGACCCGGTGTTCCCGTGCCGGGGAAGGCTCAACCAAGAAGAAAAGGAAACCGCACTATGTTTCTCAGCGACATGCTGAACAAGAAGCTCAACCTGCCGAAGCCCTCCGAGGCGCTGCCCGGCCGCGACCGGCCGATCCCGACTGCATCGAAGCACTTCGTCTCGAACAGGCCGCTCAAGGGTCCTTATCCCGAAGGGCTGGAAACGGCGATGTTCGGGCTGGGTTGCTTCTGGGGCGCCGAGCGCCTGTTCTGGCAGGTCGAGGGCGTCTGGGTCACGGCGGCCGGCTATGCCGGCGGCGTCACGCCCAACCCGACCTATCAGGAAACCTGCACCGGGCTCACAGGCCATGCCGAAGTCGTGCTCGTCGTCTACGATCCCAAGATCGTGTCCTATGCCGAGCTTTTGAAGCTGTTCTGGGAAAGTCACGACCCGACGCAAGGCATGCGCCAGGGCAATGATGTCGGCACCACCTACCGCTCGGCGATCTATACGTTCAACGACGCGCAGTACCAGGCGGCGCTCGCCTCGCGCGATGCCTACGAGGCTTCGCTGCGCGGTGCCGGACGCGGCAAGATCACCACCGAGATCGCACCGGCGCCGGAATTCTACTTCGCCGAGGAAGACCACCAGCAATATCTGGCGAAGAACCCCTACGGCTATTGCGGCCTGCGGGGAACCGGCGTCTCCTGCGCCATTCCGGCCGCCGTCTCCGCCTGATTATGCCCCTGACGCAAGGAATATGCTGTGGCGCCGCGATGCGGCGCCATGCTTTTCCAAAGGGTCAAAATTCCACGTGAATTTTGTTTCGGGCCGTGCCAGATTGACCCGAAGCGGGAGGAAGACACTCCTGCCTGACGCTGCATGCCTGCCGGAGAACCGGGCCGGCATGCGGTGCATAATGGACAAATAACCGACAGGGGTGTGGATCACATGAAACGTATCGTTCTCGGCCTTATGGCCGCAGCTGCAATGGTTCTCCCGGCCTTCGCCGCGGACATTCAACCCGCGATCCTCTATGATCTCGGCGGCAAGTTCGACAAGTCGTTCAACGAAGCGTCCTTCAACGGCGCCGAAAAGTTCAAGACCGAGACCGGCATCCCCTATGTGGAATTCGAGGTCAGCAACGCCACCCAGCGCGAGCAGGCGCTGCGCCGCTTCGCCGAGGACGGCCGCAATCCGATCGTCATGGCTGGCTTCTCCTGGGCCGACGCGCTTGACAAGATCGCCACCGAGTTCCCCGACACCAAATTCGCCATCATCGATATGGTCGTCGACAAGCCCAATGTCCGCTCCCTGGTCTATAAGGAGCAGGAAGGCTCGTACCTCGTCGGCGTGATGGCGGCGATGGCTTCCAAGACCAAGAAGGTCGGCTTCGTCGGCGGCATGGATATTCCGCTGATCCGCAGGTTCGGCTGCGGCTATGTAGGCGGCGCCAAGGCGGCCGGCGCCACCGACGTCATCCAGAACATGACCGGCGATACGCCGGCAGCCTGGAACGATCCGGCCAAGGGCGGCGAGATCGCCAAGACGCAGATCGACCAGGGCGCCGACGTAATCTACGCGGCGGCAGGCGGCACCGGTGTCGGCGTGCTGCAGGCAGCGGCCGACGCCGGCAAGCTCGGCATCGGCGTCGATTCCAACCAGAACGGCCTGCAACCCGGCAAGGTGTTGACCTCCATGGTCAAGCGCGTCGACGTTGCCGTCTACAACACCTTCATGGATGCCAAGAACGGCAAGTTCACGGCCGGCGTCAACGATCTCGGCCTCAAGGAAGGCGGCGTCGACTACGCCATGGACGACAACAACAAGGCGCTTGTCGACGACGCGATGAAGGCAGCGGTCGAAAAGGCCAAGGCCGACATCATCGCCGGCACCATCAAGGTGCACGACTACATGTCGGACAATGCCTGCCCGTATTGATTGATCGACATTGAAGACTGACGAGCCGCCGGGTGAAAGCCCGGCGGTTTTGCATTGTCAGCCGCTCACCAGTGCGGCGGCTTGGTCACCGGCACGTCGGGTGCGGCCTGTTCCTCCAGCGCCAGGAAGCGCTCGGCCAGCGCGTCGAGCTTGCGCTGCATGCGCTCGATCACCTTCCACTGCTCGGCGATCTGGCCTGACAGTTCCTCGATTGTCTTCTCCTGCTCGGCGGCGCGGATTTCCAGCGTCGTCAGCCGGTGGTCGGGCATGTGGGCGGGCATGGTCATCTCAAATCCTCGATCAGGCGATTGTGCAGGCTGCGGCCACGTTGGAAATTGACAAGCATGGCGGGATTTGTCGAGAGTGAACCCTGCTCCGGGCAATTGACATAGACCCAATTGGCACAGACTGGGCGTCATGCTAGGCGTTTGACCAAGCGGTAAAAAAATAACAGTGGGAACAGGCTGCATGGCGCAAGCCGCAATCGAGCTGATCGGCATCGACAAGAGCTTTGGCGCCGTGCGCGCCAACCGCGACATCAATCTGGAGATTATGCGGGGCACCATCCATGGCATCGTCGGTGAGAACGGCGCCGGCAAGTCGACGCTGATGTCGATCCTCTATGGTTTCTACCAGGCCGATTCCGGCGAAATCCGTGTCGGCGGTCAGCCGGCATCGATCAAGACACCGAATGATGCGATCGCGCTCGGCATCGGCATGGTCCATCAGCATTTCATGCTGGTCGACAATTTCTCGGTCCTGGAAAACGTCATTCTCGGCGCCGAAAGCGATGCACTGCTGAAGAAGAGCATCGCCAAGGCGCGTTCCGAGCTGGAGCGGCTCGAGCGCGAATACGGGCTCGAAGTCGATCCCGACGCCATCATCGAGGAGTTGCCGGTCGGCCTGCAACAACGCGTCGAAATCCTCAAGGCGCTCTATCGCGGCGCCGAAATCCTGATCCTCGACGAGCCAACGGGCGTGCTGACGCCGGCCGAGGCCGACCATCTGTTCCGCATCCTCAGGCAGCTGAAGGAGCAGGGCAAGACGATCGTGCTGATCACCCACAAGCTGCGCGAGATCATGGCGATCACCGACACCGTCTCGGTGATGCGCCAGGGCACGATGGTGGCGACACGCGAAACTAGGAAGACCACGGTCGAGGAACTGGCGGAGCTGATGGTCGGCCGGCGCGTGCTGCTGCGCGTCGAGAAGGGCGAGGCGAAGGCCGGCGGCGTCAAGCTCGCGCTCAAGAACCTGACGGTCAAGGATTCCCGCGGCGTCACCATGGTCGACGACGTCTCCTTCGACGTCCATGCCGGCGAGATCGTCGGCATTGCCGGCGTCGCCGGCAACGGGCAGTCCGAATTGCTCGAGGCGATTTCCGGCATCAGGCATGCCGTTTCGGGCTCGGTCATGCTCGACGGCAAGCCGATCGACCTCACCGGCGCCGCCGACCCTGGCGAGCTGCGCGAGCGCGGCCTTGCTCATGTGCCGGAGGACCGCCATCACGTCGGGCTGGTGCTGGCCTTCGAGGAGAACGAGAATTCGATCCTCGGCTACCAGGACGATGAGCGCTATCTGAAGGGGCCGTTTCTCGACATCGACGCCATCCGTGACGATGCCCGGGACAAGATCGTCAAATATGACATCCGCCCGGCGGACTGCCGCCTCAAGACCGCCAATTTCTCCGGCGGCAACCAGCAGAAGATCGTGCTGGCGCGGGAAATGGAACAAGATCCCGGCGTGTTGATCGTCGGCCAGCCGACGCGCGGCGTCGATGTCGGCGCCATCGAATTCATCCACAAGCGCCTCATCGCCATGCGCGACCAGGGCAAGGCGGTGCTGGTGGTTTCGGTCGAACTCGACGAGATCCGCTCGCTGTCCGACCGCATCCTGGTGATGTTTGCCGGCCGCATCGTCGGCGAACGCGGCCCCGACGCGACCGAGGGCGAGCTCGGCCTGCTGATGGCCGGCGTCGAGCAGCGCGAGGCGGCGGAATGAGCACTCCCTATGCCAAGCTCCCGGCCTGGGCCGACTACGTGCTGATCCCGCTGATCAATCTGTTCGTCGCCTTCGTCGTTGCCGGCTTCGTCGTCATATTGGTCGGTGAGAACCCGTTGCGCGCGGCTGTCATCCTGGTCGAGGGCGCCTTCGGTCGCGGCCAAGGCATCGCGTTTACACTTTTCTATGCTACCACCTTCATCTTCAGCGGGCTTTCGGTGGCGGTTGCGGCGCATTGCGGCCTGTTCAACATCGGTGGCGAGGGCCAGGGCTATATCGCCGGTCTCGGTATCGGCATCGTTTGCCTGGCCTTCGACAGCGTGCTGCCCTGGTGGCTGACCTTCCCGATTGCCATTATCGCCGCCGCGGCGATGGGCGCGCTGTGGGCGCTGATCCCGGCCTATCTGCAGGCCAAGCGCGGCTCGCACATCGTCATAACCACCATCATGTTCAACTTCATCGCCGCCAGCGTCATGGTCTATGCGCTGGTGGGGATGCTGAAGCCGCCCGGCTCGATGGCGCCGCAGACGCGCACCTTCCTCGAAGGCGCGCAATTGCCGAAGCTCAACTGGGTCATCGAATTGTTCGGCGCCAAAATCCGTTCGGCGCCATTCAACGTCAGTTCCCTGCTGGCGCTAGCCATGGCCTTTCTGGTGTGGGTGCTGATCTGGCGCACGAAGCTCGGCTACGAGATGCGCACCTATGGCCACAGCCCGAAAGCGGCGCGTTATGCCGGGATTTCGGAGATACGCATCATCATCATTGCGATGATGATCTCGGGCGCGTTGGCCGGCATGATGGCGCTCAACCCGACGATGGGCGACCAGCACAATGTCGCGCTCGAATTCGTTTCGGGCGCCGGTTTCGTCGGCATCGCGGTGGCGCTGATGGGTCGCCTGCACCCGGTCGGCATCGTGCTGGCGGCGATCCTGTTCGGCATGCTCTACCAGGGCGGCGCCGAGCTCGCCTTCGAGATGCCGGCGATCAGCCGCGACATGATCGTCATCATCCAGGGCCTCGTGATCCTGTTCGCCGGCGCGCTCGAGCATATGTTCCGGCCCTATGTCCAGGCGTTGTTCGCCTCGCTCAGCCCGAAATCGGTCGGCATGGAAGCGGTCAAAGGGAAGGGCGCCTGAGATGGATTTCTTCAACGCCATCGTACAGGTCCTGGACTCGACCATCCGCCTTTCGGTCCCCTTGCTGCTCGCCTGCCTCGCCGGCCTCTATTCGGAGCGGGCCGGCGTCTTCGACATCGGGCTCGAGGGCAAGATGCTTGTCGGCGCCTTCGCCGGTGCGGCCGCCGCCTCGGTCTTCCACTCGGCCTATCTCGGCCTCGGCATGGCCATCCTCATCTCGGTTGCCTTCGCGCTGATCCACGGCTTTGCCTCGATCACCCATCGCGGCAACCAGATCGTTTCCGGCGTCGCGATCAATTTCATTGCCGCCGGATCGACGATCATGCTCGGCCAGGCCTGGTTCCAGCAAGGCGGGCGCACGCCGGCGCTGGCTGCCGGCGAGCGCTTCGAAGCAATCATCTGGCCGGGCGCGGATGCGCTCAGGGGCGTTCCGATTCTCGGGCCGATCTATTCGGAACTCATCTCCGGCCACTCCGTGCTGGTCTATCTCGCCTTCCTGGCCGTGCCGTTCACCTGGTGGGTGCTGTTTCGCACCCGCTTTGGGCTCCGCCTGCGCGCTGTCGGCGAGAACCCGGCTGCGGTCGACACCGCCGGCATCTCGGTCGCCTGGCTGCGCTACCGGGCGCTGATTTGCACCGGCGTGCTCACCGGCATTGCCGGCGCCTATCTGTCGATGGTGCAGAATGGCGGCTTCGTGAAGGACATGACCGCCGGCAAGGGCTACATCGCGCTGGCCGCGCTGATCTTCGCCAAATGGAAACCGGTCAACGCCATGTTCGCCTGCCTGCTGTTCGGCTTCCTCGACGCCGCGTCGATCCGCCTGCAAGGCACGCCGCTGCCGCTGATCGGCAAGGTGCCGGTGCAATTCATGCAGGCGCTGCCCTATGTGCTGACCGTCATCCTGCTTGCCGGCTTCATCGGCAAGGCAATCCCGCCGCGCGCCGGCGGCGTGCCTTATGTCAAGGAACGCTGATCTATCATGACTCATGATCTGTTCGAAGCGGCGAAAGCCGCCATGGCCAAGGCCTATGCGCCCTATTCGAAATTTCCGGTCGGCGCGGCGTTGCGCACCGAGGACGGGCGTGTCTTCACCGGCGCCAATGTCGAGATCGCGTCCTATCCTGAGGGCTGGTGCGCCGAAACCACCGCGCTCGGCCACTACGTCATGGGCGGCGGCGGCAAGATCACGGAAATCGCCGTGATCGCCGAACGCGTGGCAAAATGCTCGCCCTGCGGCGGCTGCCGGCAGCGGCTGGCCGAATTCTGCCGGCCGGAAACGAAGTTCTATCTCTGCGATGACAGCGGCGTGGTCGAGACCGTGACCATGGGCGAGTTGTTGCCATACGGGTTTGAAGGCGATGTGCTGAAATGAAGGAAGCGCTCGATCACCTCGTCGAAAGGCTGGATGGGCTGGCGCCGACCACGGCCTTGGTGCTGGGGTCAGGGCTTGGCGGGCTCGTCGACCAGGTCGAGGATGCGGTGCGCATCTCCTACGCCGACTTGCCGGGGTTTCCCCGAAGCGGTGTCAGCGGCCATGCCGGCGAGGTGGTGGCGGGGCTCTTTGCCGGCACGCCGGTGCTGATGCTGTCCGGCCGCGCACACTATTACGAGCACGGCAACGCAGCGGCGATGCGGCCGGCGTTGGAAGTGCTCGCCGGCATCGGCATCTCCCGGCTGATCCTCACCAACGCCGCCGGTTCGGTCGATCCCGGGATGGGGCCGGGCTCGGTAATGCTGATCACCGACCACATCAATTTCTCGGGGTCCAACCCGCTGATCGGCGAACCGAGCGACCGCCGTTTCGTCGGCCTGACCGAAGCCTATGACGCCGATCTCCGCTCCGCCATCGAGCGGGCGGCGAAGGCGACCGGTACCATGCTGCACAAGGGCGTCTATATGTGGTTCTCCGGCCCATGCTTCGAGACGCCCGCCGAGATCCGCATGGCGCGCGTCATGGGCGCCAACGCGGTCGGCATGTCGACGGTGCCGGAGGTCATTCTCGCGCGCTTCCTCGGGCTGCGCGTCGCCGCCTGTTCGGTCGTGACCAACCTTGCCGCTGGCATGACCGGAGCCGAGCTGTCGCACCAGGAGACCAAGGACATGGCGCCGGTCGGCGGTGCGCGGCTGGCGACCATCCTGCAGCGTGTTTTTCAGGACGGGCTTCCGGAGCACAGGGTCGACGCCTGATGCTTCCCCAGGAAATCATCCGCCGCAAGCGCGACGGGCAGAAGCTCTCGGCTGAGGAGATCGCGTTCTTCATCGAGGGCTTGGCCGCCGGCACCGTTACCGACGCACAGGTCGGTGCCCTCGCCATGGCAGTATTCTTCAACGGCATGAGCCGCGACGAGGCGGTGGCGCTGACTATGGCGATGCGCGATTCCGGCGATGTGCTCGACTGGTCGGATCTGCCCGGCCCGGTCACCGACAAGCATTCGACGGGCGGCGTCGGCGACAATGTCTCCTTGATGCTGGCGCCGATCGTCGCTGCCTGCGGCGCCTATGTGCCGATGATTTCCGGCAGGGGTCTGGGCCATACCGGCGGCACGCTGGACAAAATGGATGCCATCCCCGGCTATATCAGCCAGCCGGATGTTGCGCGCTTCCGCAAGACCGTGCTTGAAACCGGCTGCGCCATCATCGGCCAGACCGCAGACCTCGCACCCGCCGACGCCAGGCTCTACGCGATCCGCGATGTGACGGGAACGGTCGAATCCGTGCCGCTGATCACCGCCTCGATCCTGTCGAAGAAGCTGGCGGCCGGCCTTGGTTCGCTGGTGCTCGACGTCAAGGTCGGCAACGGCGCCTTCATGGAGAAATCGCGCGACGCAACCGCGCTGGCCAACAGCCTGGTCGAGGTCGCCAATGGCGCCGGCCTGAAGGCATCGGCGCTGGTCACCGGCATGAACGAGCCGCTGGCCTCCGCCGCCGGCAATGCGGTCGAGATGCGCAACGCCGTCGATTTTCTCACCGGCCGCTTTCGCGACCGGCGGCTGGAGGACTTGACGCTGGCGCTGGCCGCCGAGATGCTGCAATCGGCAGGCCTGGTGTCGTCCAACCAGGACGGCCTGCGCCGCGCCGCCGAGACGCTGGCCGGCGGCCGCGCCGCTTCCATCTTCGCGCGCATGGTGGCGGCACTGGGTGGTCCCGCCGACTTTGTCGACAATCCGGAAAAATATCTGCCGAAAGCGGCAACGGAATTCGCGGTCAAGGCGAGCGCGAACGGCTTTGTCTCCGGCATCGCGACGCGCGAGATCGGGCTTGCCGTGGTCGGGCTTGGCGGCGGGCGGACGCGGCCCGACGACAGGATCGATCACGCCGTCGGCATCACCAGGCTGTTGCCGGTCGGCGCCGAAGTGCGGGCCGGCGAAGCGCTGGCACTAGTCCATGCCCGAAATACCGGGGATGCCGAAGCGGCCGCGGCCGTCGTGCTTTCGGCCTATACGATCGGCCCTTCCAGACCGGCCACGGAGAAAACCGTCATCCGGCGGATCCTGCCGCGCGGATAGAGCCCATTCCGATGGTATCGAATGGGCTCTATCTTTCTTGGACCATGATCTTGTCCGACGACCGGTCCCCTTTTCGCTGGCGTGGACCTGCGGTTCGGGATCACTGCCTACTGAACCAGCAGCAGCGTGCCGTCTTCGACCTGGTATTTTTCGAGCCGCTGCAGAAAGCTCATGCCGATCAGGTTGGTGTGCAGCGCCCTGTCGTCGAGCACGACGGCCTCGACGCCCTCGACGGTGATCCTGCCGATCTGCAGCCGATCAATCGTCACCACGGCGGCCTTGATCGCACCGTTGGCGGTGTTGACCTGATGGCTGAAGTCCGTCGGATTGAGCGAGATGCCGATCCTGCGCGCGGTCGAACTGTTGATGGCGACGAGCGTCGCGCCGGTATCGATCATGCCGTCGATCTGTCGGCCGTTCAACTTGAAGACCGACATGAAATGCCCGCGCGCGTCCGCGGTGACGACGACCTTGCGGCCGAGCGGCTGCGGCGTCGCCGGCCTGTCCCGAACGGCGGCGAGATTCAGGTCGGTTTGGGTGTCGGCCGGCCTGGCCCCGATGGCGGATTTCAACAGCCGCTCGATTACCTGTGAATTGGACTGATATACGATCGGCAGCGATGCCGACGTTCCGGCAAACACGCCAAGGATGAGAAGCTTGCGCAGCATGGACCGGCCTTTGTGGTTGCCGATCCTTAGTCCGACATGGTGTTTGCCGCTTTAACGAATGCGGAAACCAGCCGTTTGCGTAAACAGTCGGTAAACGGATCTATTTGGTGCCGTACATGCGGTCGCCGGCATCGCCAAGGCCGGGCATGATGTAGCCCTTCTCGTTGAGCTGGCGGTCGATGGAAGCGGTGAAGACGGGAACATCGGGATGCGCGTGGGTGAACCGCTCAAGGCCCTCTGGTGCCGCCAACAAGCAGAGGAAGCGGATGTTGGTGGCACCGCGGCCTTTCAGCTTGTCGATCGCCGCGATCGCCGAATTGGCGGTCGCCAGCATCGGGTCGACGACGATCACCAGCCGGTCGGCGAGGTCGCCCGGCGCCTTGAAGAAATACTCGACCGCTTCCAGCGTCTCATGGTCGCGGTAGAGGCCGATATGGGCGACACGCGCCGCCGGCACCAGATCGAGCAGGCCTTCGAGCAAGCCGTTGCCGGCGCGCAACACCGAGGCGAAAACCAGTTTCTTGCCCTCCAGCGTCGGCGCCTCCATCGTCTCGATCGGCGTCTCGATCGTCGTCGTCGTCAGTTCCAGGTTGCGGGTGACCTCGTAGCCGAGCAGCAGCGAGATCTCGCGCAGCAGCCGCCGGAAGCCGGCCGTCGAAGTCTCTTTCTTGCGCATGATGGTCAGCTTGTGCTGGACAAGCGGATGGTCGACGACGGTGACGCCCTTCATGGTGTTCTCCAACTGCGCAAGTGAATGGTGAATGGTGAATAGTGAATAGTGAACTGGTTTGCGAGTCCTTGGTGCGCGGCAAAGCCCGCAGTTGACGGACCGAAGCGCCGGGTGAGCCATTCACCATTCACCTGCCCTTGGCGCCGAGCCTGCCCAGCAGCGCCGCCCTGGTCTTCCTGTCGACGAAGGCTGCCTCGATGGCCGTCCTGGTGACGGCGGTGAGCGCCTTGTCGTCCATCGCAAAATGCTCGGCGGCGATGTCGTATTCGCGTTTCAGCGAGGTCCAGAAATAGGGCGGGTCATCTGAGTTGAGCGTCACCTTGCAGCCCGCCGCCTTCAAGGCGGGAAAGGGATGGTCGGCGAAACTGTCAAAGATTTTCAGCGCGATGTTGGAGCCGGGGCAGCATTCGAGCACGACGCCTTCGTCGGCGATGCGCCGCACGAGATCGGGGTTCTCGATGGCGCGCACGCCATGGCCGATGCGAGACGGGCGGATGTGGTCGAGTGCCGCCTCGACGCTCTCCCAGCCCATCAATTCGCCGGCATGCACGGTGATGCCGAGGCCGGCCTCGCGGGCGATCTCGAAGGCCCTGACATAATCTTCCAGATCACCTATCCGCTCGTCGCCGGCGACGCCGAAACCGGTGACCAGCGGATGCCCACACCGGGCGGCGAAACGTGCCGCCCGTTCGATCGATTCGACACCGAAATTGCGCACGCCGGTGACGATCATGCGGCCTTCGATGCCGGTCTTCGCCTTGGCGCGGGCCATGCCTTCGCCGAGCGCGTCGGTATAGGCCTTCGGCGACAGCCCAGCCTTGCTTGCATGGTCGGGCGAGGTGAAAACCTCGGAATAGATGGCGCCGTCGCGGGCGAGGCTGGTCAGGTAGTGATCGGCCAGCCGCGCATAGTCTTCTTCGGTGCGGAACAGGTCCGACGAGAAGTCGTAGGCGGCGAGGAAAGAGGTGAAGTCGTGCCACACGAAGGAGCCGTCCTGGATGTAGGGCGAGGCATCCTTGCCGTATTTCTCAGCCTGGCGGAGGACGAGTTCAGGCGCCGCTGCCCCTTCGATGTGGCAGTGCAGTTCTGCTTTCAAAGGCATTCAATTATCCCGTCAGGCTTTTTTTCTTATGACGCAAGTTCCTGTCGGAACCGTGTGACACTTTTCCGGAACCTGCTTCGAAGCGCGGCCGAACACCGCGCCTTAAACAATAGCGCCCGCACCATCGATCGGCTATGGTCCCGCCGATTTTATGGCGGATCAAAACGATGTCGGTTGAAAGAACCACTGCTGCGGGCGGCATGGAAACCTCCTATGGTTTCAAGCGGGTAGGACCAGGCGACAAGCAGTCCCTGGTCAATGATGTTTTCCACAAGGTGGCGAACCGCTACGACCTGATGAACGACCTGATGTCGGCGGGGTTGCATCGGTTGTGGAAGGACGCCTTGGTCGCCTGGCTCAATCCACCGAAGCGGCCGGGCTGGAGCGTTCTCGACGTTGCCGGCGGCACCGGCGATGTCGCCTTCCGCATCGTCGAGGCGAGCGGCAGGCACGCTCATGCAACGGTTCTCGACATCAACGGCTCGATGCTCGCGGTCGGCCGCGACCGGGCCGAGAAAAAGGGCCTGTCGGCAAATACCGATTTCGTCGAAGCCAATGCCGAGGAACTGCCTTTTGCCGACGCTACTTTCGACGCCTACACCATCGCTTTCGGCATCCGCAACGTGCCGCGCATCGATGTGGCGCTCGCCGAAGCCTATCGCGTGCTGAAGCCCGGCGGGCGCTTTCTCTGCCTTGAATTCTCCGAGGTCGAGATGCCGCTGCTCGACAAAGTCTACGAAGCATGGTCGTTCAACGCCATCCCGCGGATCGGCAAGATGGTGACCGGCGATGGCGAGCCATATTCCTATCTGGTCGAATCGATCCGCAAATTTCCCAATCAGCAGAATTTCGCGACGATGATTTCGCGCGCGGGCTTCGAGCGCGTCTCATTCCGCAACTACTCCGGCGGCATCGCCGCGCTCCACTCGGGCTGGAAGCTTTGAAGCTGGCCCGTATCCTTCGTACTCAATGTGCTCTTCGCCGGTCTAGGAAATCGGCGGGGCAAAGCCAGCCATGAGCAGCATCGGCGCTGGTTTCAGGCTCGTGCGGGCCGGCTGGGTGCTGGTCCGCGAGGGTGTCATCGCGGCTTTGCCCGGTGACGAGCTCTTCGGCTTGCCGAAATTCGGCTGGCGCATGGCCCGGCTGTTCACCCGCCGTCACGCGCTTGCCTATGAGCGTGGCGACAGGCTGGCCAAGGCGGTCGTGCGGCTCGGCCCGTCTTACGTCAAGCTCGGCCAGTTCCTGGCGACACGGCCGGATGTCGTCGGAAACGATATCGCGCTTGATCTTGCCATGCTGCAGGACAAGATGCAGACGTTTCCGAAGGCCGAGGCTGTCGCCGCGATAGAGGCCTCGCTCGGACGCAGGGTCGACGAGCTCTATGTCAGTTTTGGCGAGGCCGTGGCCGCCGCCTCGATCGCCCAGGTCCATACCGCCGAAATCCTGCAGAACGGCGTCGTTACCCGGGTGGCGGTGAAGGTCATCCGGCCGGGCGTGCGCCGCCGCTTCTTTCGCGATCTCGAGAGCTATTTTCTCGCCGCCCGGCTGCAGGAAAAATACATCCCGTCGTCGCGCCGGCTGCGGCCGGTCGAGGTGACCGAGACACTGGCCCAGACGACCAAAATCGAAATGGACCTGAGGCTGGAGGCGGCGGCTTTTTCGGAGCTTGGCGAGAATACCAAGGACGATCCCGGCTTCCGTGTGCCGTCGGTCGACTGGGAGCGCACCGGTCGTGACGTGCTGACCATGGAATGGGTCGACGGCATCAAGATGAACGACATTGCCGGCCTAGCCGCCGCCGGCCACGACCTGAAGGCGATTGCCGCCAACCTCGTTCAGTCGTTTCTGCGCCATACGCTGCGTGACGGTTTCTTCCACGCCGACATGCACCCGGGCAACCTGTTTATCGAAGCCGACGGCACCATCGTCGCCGTCGATCTCGGCATTGCCGGCCGGCTCGGCAGGAAGGAGCGCCGGTTCCTCGCCGAAATCCTCTACGGCTTCATTACGCGCGATTACCAGCGCGTCGCCGAAGTGCATTTCGAGGCCGGCTACGTGCCGCGCCAGCACAATGTTGCGGCTTTCGCCCAGGCGATCCGGGCGATCGGCGAACCGATCCACGGCCAGCCGGCCGAGACCATCTCGATGGCCAAGCTGTTGACGCTGCTGTTCGAGGTGACCGACCTGTTCGACATGGCGACGCGATCCGAACTGGTGCTGCTGCAGAAGACCATGGTCGTTGTCGAAGGCGTCGCCCGCACCCTCGACCCGGCCTTCAACATGTGGAAGACGTCGGAGCCGGTGGTCAGCGGCTGGATTGCCCGCAATCTCGGCCCGCGCGCGCTGCTGGCCGATGCGCGCGACGGTGCCAGCGCGCTGCTGGCGCTGGCGCGTCAGGCGCCGGACCTCGCTGCCCGTACCGAGCGGCTGTCGCGTGAGATCGACCTGATGGCCGAAAACGGCCTGCGCTTCGACGAGGGGACGGCGGACGCGATCGGCAAAGCCGAGGCGCGCCACACCCGCTCCGGCCGGCTGGCGCTGTGGGTGATCGCGCTGACGCTGGTGTATATCGCCTGGAAGCTGCTCTGATTGCAATGACAGCAGTGCTGTCATTGCAATCACGCCGCTTGTCGCTTATGTAACGGCGAGGAGCTACGCTATGAGCACTATCACAATCCGTAATCTTGATGACGAAGTGAAGCAGGTGCTGCGCGAACGCGCTGCCGCGCGCGGCGTTTCGATGGAGCAGGAAGCGCGGGATGCCTTGCGCAAAGTGACGATCCCCGAGAGCAAGCTCCAGAACGGGGAGTGGCGGCTGAAAGCGTCACGTGACGAGATCTTGGCGCTCGGACGGAAATCAGAACACCCCATTGACCTCAAAGCGCTTACTGATCACATGTGGGATGAGGGACTTCTGTGACCGTTGCAGTTGATACGTCTGCGTTAATCGCAATCATCGGCGCAGAGCCGGATGCGGCTGCATTCGTCGATGTTTTCGGCACCTCATCTGCTGTACTGATAAGCACTGCAACACTTCTGGAGGCACATTGTGTGGCGAACCGGTCCAGCGGTGGCATCAACCCCGCCGAACTTCAGGTGCTCATCGACCGCCTCGAACTGACGGTCGTTCCTTTTGATCTGGCTCAGCTCGAGGTCGCACGACTTGCCTACTCTCGGTACGGTCGCGGATCCCGCCATCGTGCTGACCTCAACATGGGCGACTGTTTCGCCTATGCCCTGGCCAAGACCCGAAACCTGCCGCTACTTTTCAAGGGTGACGATTTCATCCATACCGACATCGAATCGGCGCTGAAGCCGGCATGACATTGGACAAGAACTGGCCTCGGGCATGACCCTCTCCGGCAAGCGCATCCTGCTCATCATCGGCGGAGGCATTGCTGCCTACAAGGCGCTCGACCTGATCCGTCGGCTGCGCGAGCGCGGTGCGGCAGTGCGGGTGGTGATGACCGCCGCGGCGCAGGAATTCGTCACCACGCTGTCGGCCGGGGCGCTGTCCGCCGACCATGTTTTCACCGAACTGTTCGACCGGCAGGACGAGCACGATATCGGCCATATCAGGCTGTCGCGCGAGGCCGACCTTGTGGTCGTGGCGCCGGCCACCGCCGACCTGATGGCAAAGCTCGCCAATGGCCATGCCAACGACCTTGCCTCGACCGTGCTCATCGCCACCGACAAGCGAGTTTTGATGGCGCCGGCGATGAACCCGAAAATGTGGGCGCATCCGGCGGTCCGCCGCAACCGTGCGGCGCTGAGCAAGGACGGCGTCGCATTCGTCGGCCCGGCGAAGGGCGAGATGGCCGAGAGCAACGAGGTGGGCGAGGGCCGCATGGCCGAGCCGCTGGAGATCGTCGCCGCGATCGAGGCGCTGCTCGACGGCCGGCCAAAGCCGCTGGCAGGCAGGAAGATCATTGTCACCTCCGGGCCGACGCATGAGCCGATCGACCCGGTCCGCTACATCGCCAACCGGTCGTCGGGCAAGCAGGGCCACGCCATTGCGGCGGCGCTGGCCAGGCTCGGCGCCGATGTGCGTCTCGTCTCCGGTCCGGTTGGCATTGCCGATCCGGCCGGCGTCGCCACGCTGCATGTCGAAACGGCCGTCGAGATGAAGGACGCTGTCGAGCAGCTGCTGCCGGCCGACGCGGCAGTGTTCGTCGCGGCTGTCGCCGACTGGCGCACTCAAAGTTCGGCCGGGGAAAAGATCAAGAAGGTGGCGGGCGAGGGGCCGCCGGCGCTGCAGATGGTGGAAAATCCCGATATTCTTGCCGGTGTCGGGCATCACAAAAAGCGGCCGATGCTGGTGGTCGGTTTCGCTGCGGAGACGCAGGATCTGGTCAGGAATGCCGAGGCCAAGCTTGCAAAAAAGGGGGCCGATCTTATCGTCGCCAATGATGTCTCGCATGAAGATGGTGCTCCGGGCGTGATGGGCGGCGACCGCAACAAGGTGCGGATCGTCTCAAAGGCCGGCGTCGAGGAATGGCCGGAGATGAGCAAGGATGAGGTGGCGACGCGGCTCGCGGCACTGATCGCCGAGCGGCTGAAGACGGTCGTCGTCTAAAGCGCGTCGCGTTCGACCGGCCTCATGTGACGCGCTTTAGGTTCTTGTTTTGATGCATGTCGTTACCGCAAAACCGCTGCACACCTTTGCGCGACATGCATTGGTCAATCTTCCCTGCGAAGGGGGAGATCGGCAGCTTCGCTGGCGGCGCCCCCGAAATCCGCAAGGCGGCAAGGCATCCCAGGATCCCGAGCGGGATAAACGCCAGGAACAGCCAGGCAGCGACGTTTGCCGCGGCCTCGCGGTTCAGGCCCTCTGAAAAGCCGCTGGCGTTGGCTACGATGCCGGTCAATGCCGCACCCACCGCATAGCCGATGCGCTGCATGGTCGGCACCGCGGCCGAGGCGATCGTCTGCTCGCCTTCCTTGGCCGATACCACGATGACACGCGTGACGAACGGCCAGGCTATGCCGAAGCCGCCGCCTTGCAACAAAGCACAAAACAGGATCAGCGGGATCGAGCCGGCCGGCACCGTATAGGCGAAACCGGCGACGCCCGTGGCGACCATCAGCGCCCCGCCGACGATGATCAGCCGCTCGCGCTCCGGTGGCGCATTGGCGACGAGGATCGACAGGATCGACCAGGCGATCGATTCGGCGGCGATGATGTAGCCGGTGGTCAGGATCGGAATGCCGTGAAGGCTGGTCAGAAGCAGTGGTCCGTAGACCGCGAACGAGCAGGTCGCCACCGAAAACGCCGCGACCATGGTCATGCCCGCGCCGACCGACGGGAACAGGCGCGAGCGCGGCTTCAGTGCGTCGATATAGATAAACAGCGCCAGGCCGATCAGGCCGAGGGTGAGCAGCAGCGACGAGCGCAGCAGGGCGATGTCGACGCCGGCAGTGGCAATCAGCACGACGCTGCCGGCGAGGCAGCCAAGTGCCGCAAAGGGGAAGGGCGGCGCCGAGCCGCCCGTCGCCTGCGGCCTCGTTGCTTCAGGCGTATCGAGCACGAGGAAGCTTGCCAGCGCCATGGCCGTGCCTCCCAGGGTGAAGACGCCGAAGGCCCAGCGCCAGGACGAGAATTCGGTCATGACCGCGCCGAGCACCGGCCCGCTGAAAGCGGCGACACCCCAGATCGCCGACATGACGCCGAAAAGCTGCGGCCAGATCGCGCGGGCAAACAGCCGCTCGACCGAGACGAAGGCCAGCGACACCAGCGCGCCGCCACCGAGCCCTTCGATCAGGCGGCCGCAGAGGAACAGCGGCATCGAAGGCGCGGTGGCGCAGACCAGCGCGCCGGCGGCATAGAGCATTGCGGCGACCATCATGTTGGTACGCAGCGCGACATAGCTCACCAGCCGTCCGGCGGCCGCACCGGCAACGATGGCGCCGAGCTCGTAGATCGCCAGCGACCAGCCGACCAGTTGCACGCCGGCAAGTTCGCCGACCATGGCCGGCATGACCGTTGCTACCATGGTTTCGTTGGTGGCGTGCAGCAGAATGCCGAGGCTGATGAAGCAGAAGCGCGCCAGATCGCCGCTCGCCCACAGCGCGCGCCAATCGACCCCGTTTGTGCTTGTTTTGGTCATCCAGTCCCCCAGGCTTTCTCAGACGCTGGTCTAAAGTATTGGAGCGTTCTTCACGTCCAAATGAGTACATGCCGCAGTATGGGAGGACTTCTAGAACCTCAACCGGAGTTGAGATCAAGCGGTTTTGATCGCCGTTGACGTGGCGGATTTCAAATTGCGCGATGGGGGACGATCACGAGGCGTTGAGATTCTGGTCAGACCGAAGACAAGCAATATTGGATCGCCGCAATCTTCGGTCACGGTAACGGCATGAACACAGTTGCCATGCCGTGATCTTCGAGCGCCGCAACTTTGAACATCAGGGCGGCCCATCCTCTGCGGAGTGGGCCTGCCGGAATCTATGAACCTTCGGCAGCTATTCGCAGGCCGACACCTACGCTCCCCGCCGCTCGGGAGCCATGCCGCGCCGCTATTTGAACGAATGGATCAGGTCCAGCGAGGTGACGGCGACCGCCAGGTTGACGCCCGTCTGTGCCTGGACACTGAGCGGCTGCAGCGAAAAGGCGCTGTCGAGGCCGCCGACCAGGAGATTGGCGCCGCCACCGGTGACCACGCTGGCCTCGGCGTTCACGCCATAGTAGCTGCCGGCAAGGTCGCCTTCATCGTGATTGCGGGTCGCCGCCAGAACCGCCCATACCAGCTGGCCCTGATGCGTCCGGCCGACATCGACGCCGAGCTTGGAAATCACCCCGGTATAGACTTCGGAGGGGCCGCCACGATGTGGACGAAAGACACAGGAAACACCCTTGTTGGAGGTGACGAGATAGGCCGTGCCGCCGTCGATGGTGCAGTCGAGCACGCCGAGCTGGAGCTTGCTGGCGCTGGCGGGAGCGGCAACGACGGTCGTCGCGAAAGCGGCGGCACAAGCGAGTTTCTTGATCATGGCAGGGTCCTTTCGAAATTGCCTTGTACAAACGGCTGAGCACGCCGAGCGTTCCGCCGACAACTTGGCGCCAGCAAGGCAAGGGTAAACGCAGGGTTGTCGGGGCGCGGAAAGGGCCGCCCGATTAACCGGCCGCTCAGCCGGTGCTGGTGCGGGCCAGGCCGTCCTTGGCCGGCTGGTAGGTCGGATTGAGGTGCACGGCCTCGCGGTATGATTTCGCGGCCCTGACCTTGTCGCCGCGCCGCTCGTAGATCAGCGCCTGGTTGGACCACGCCTCGGCGTTCTTACCGTCGAGCTTGATGGCCATATTGAAGTCGGCGAAGGCATTGTCCTCGTCGTTCATGGCCAGGTAGGAGAGGCCGCGTCCATTGTAGGGCTCGGAGGCCTCCGGCGCCAGCGAAATGGCGGTCGAGAAATCCTCGATGGCAAAGGCGTGCTGGCCCTGGCTCTGGTAGATCAGGCCGCGATTGTGATAGGCGCGCGCGTCGGTCGTGTCGAGCTGGATGGCCTTCTGGAAATCGTTGAAGGCTTCCTGCACCCGGCCCGCCCTGCGGTAGAGATTGCCGCGGCCGATATAGGCGGCGTCATAGTTGGGATTGATCTGGATCGAGCGGTTGTAGTCGGCAAGCGCGCTCGCCTGGTCGCCGAGGAAGCGCTGGATGAGCGCGCGGTTCGAATAGGCCTGGTAAAAATTCGGATTGAGCTGGATGGCGGTGTTGAAGTCCTTCAGCGCCGCCTGGTACTGGCCGCCGCGGCCATAGGCCGAGCCGCGCACATTGTAGGCTTCCGGATCCTGGGGGTTGCGCTGGATCACCGCCGACAGCGAGGAGATGTTCTCGCTCGAGGCTTGCGCCTTGTCGATGTTGTTGAACTCGCCGGTCGGAACGCTCTGGCAGCTGGCAAGCGCCATCCCGGAAAGCAGGGCTGCCGTCAGGGCGAGGCCGCGCCACGCGGTTCTGCGCTCTACGGTAATTGCGTCCATGTCTGCCCTGTCCTTACTGCGCCGTCTGGTCCGTTCCCCCTCCGAACCGGCATCTCTCCCAACCGGTCCTTTCGAACCGGGTCTACATCACAACAAAAAGGTGGCGGCGATTCCGCATCGCGCCACCCTGGATATCCTTGGAAAAGGACGAAAAATTGGCGTCAGAACCGCGGCGGACGCGGGGCACCGGCACCGGCAGCACCGGCCGCGACCGGACGCGGCGTCATCGGCAGCAGGCCTTCGCGCTGGGCACGCTTGCGGGCCAGCTTGCGGGCACGG
Source organism: Mesorhizobium sp. M1142 (assembly GCF_040318565.1). Lineage (NCBI taxonomy): Bacteria > Pseudomonadati > Pseudomonadota > Alphaproteobacteria > Hyphomicrobiales > Phyllobacteriaceae > Mesorhizobium > Mesorhizobium sp. M1142. The sequence goes on along the minus strand of NZ_JAMYMK010000018.1, from coordinate 105,020 downwards.
CGCACGGCTTCCGCCTTTTCACGGGCGCGCTTCTCGGAGGGCTTCTCGTAATGTCCGCGCATCTTCATTTCGCGGAAGATGCCTTCGCGCTGCATCTTTTTCTTGAGCGCGCGAAGCGCCTGATCAACATTGTTGTCGCGGACGAGTACCTGCACGGGCAATCCTGTCTTTCGGGTTTGAAATCAATAGGCAAGCGGCCATAGCCACAAGCCTCCGCGGCGCGTTACACCACGAATTGGGGCGGCTGATAGCAGAATCAAGGCGCTCTGTCCACTGCCGATTGAGAGGCGGTGCCGACCTCGAAACGAAAAAACCCGCCTCAGCGGCGGGTCGTTGGTGTGAATCAGCACCATATTGAGATTAGTAGCATAGCTGCCGGCACAAAGCAAGAACAAAATTCGCCGTGGGCCAGATAGGCGTCGCTACACCGTGGCCAGGTGGAGCTGCTCGAAACCTTCGAAGAACTCGCCGTAGTCGCAGGTTATCTCCTCGCCGGCGGCGATGTCGCGGGTCGCAGTGGCCCCGCCATATTGCGAAAAGTCGGTGTTCGGCTTGTCGGCGTGGTTCATGAAACGGCCATTGTCGACCTCATAGACCATGAAGCCCGGCCGGTCCGGACTGGGATAGGCATATCTGTCGAGCAATTCCTTGAGGTGCGGCGGCGCCGTCTCGTATCTTTCCACCGGGATCAGCCGGTCGAAGTCCGGATCGAGCCGCCAGATCTGCGCCCCTTTCCGGATCGGCTCGGCGGCGAACACACCGACGCCTTCGATTGCGCTTGCAGCGATATAGGTCCTGATCAGCAGCATGTTTCCAACCCGTTTTCGAGGAGAAGACGGAATCGTCAAATCGCCGGGAAAAGCAAGACCGGTTTTCAGGCATTGCGGCTTGCGGGCCTAGGCCGACCGCGAAACGCTTCACGTGCGGGTGATCGAGACGCCGCCGTCGGCGAACAACGCCGTGCCGGTGGTGAAGCTCGATGCATCGGAAGCCAGATAGAGCGCCGAGCGGGCGATCTCGTCAGGCTCGGCGACGCGCTTCAAGGCATGCAGGTTTTCGACGAAGGCTCGCGATTCAGGTGTCTTGAACGTTGCCGAGGGCGTGTCGGTGCCGCCCGGCAGCAGCGCGTTGACCCGCACGCCCCTAGCGCCATATTCGGCGGCCAGCACCTGCGTCAATCCGATCAGTCCGGCCTTGCTCGCGGCATAGCTGGTCATGCCGGGCATGCCGACCGTGTGGCCGACAAAGGTGGAGGTGAAGATCAGCGATCCGCCGCCGCGGTCGACCATCGCCGGCACCTGATATTTTGCGCCGAGAAAGGCGCTGGTCAGGTTGGTGTCGAGCGTCTAGCGCCAGCCCTCCAGCGACAGCTCCGAAACCGGCCCGGTCTTGCCGACCGAACCGGCATTGTTGAAGGCGATGTCCAGCCCGCCGAATTTCTCGACCGCCAGGTCGACCAGGGCCTTCGCGTAGGCTTCGTCGCGGACATCGCCGGCAAGGGCGATGGCGGTGCCGTCGGCGTCTTCGATTTCGGCAACGAGCGCGTCAAGCTCCGCCTTGCGGCGGGCAGCGACGACCACCTTGGCGCCTTCCTCCGCAAACAGCTTGGCCGTGGCGCGGCCTATGCCGGAACTGGCGCCAGTGACGATGGCGATCTTGTTGGCAAGTGCGAGCATTTTTTTTTGCATCCTTTTTTCGCGCCGGCATTTTGCCGGCAATTGGATGCTTGGTCGCAAATGGGGTTGGTCGGAGCCACCCGATACGTGCAAGGTGCTTCAGATGTGGTTTGATCGCTCCATCACGTCGCATGCCTCTTTTTCATCACGGCGCAAAACGGCAAGCGCCGTCGCAAACAGTGCAAGGCTGGCAGCGCCGTTTCGCTAGTGATACAAGCTCGCGCGCCGGGGTTGGCTGATCTGCCCGGCCGTCATTTGCGAGGCCTGCGACGTTGAAGAAATACTCGGTATTCGCCATCGCCCGCGAGGCCATGCGCGGCCACAAGGGTTGGGAGGAACAGTGGTCCTCGCCGGAGCCGAAGAAGGAGTACGACGTCATCATCGTCGGCGCCGGCGGCCACGGCCTGGCCACCGCCTATTATCTCGCCACCGTGCACGGCATCACCAACGTCGCGGTATTGGAAAAAGGCTGGCTCGGCGGCGGCAATACCGGCCGCAACACCACCATTATCCGCTCGAACTATCTCTACGACGAGAGCGCCGGAATCTACGATCACGCGCTGAAGCTGTGGGACGGGCTCAGCCAGGAGCTCAACTACAACGTCATGTATTCGCCGCGCGGCGTCATGATGCTGGCCCATAACATCCACGACATCCAGGTGCTGCAGCGCCACGTCCATGCCAACCGGCTGAACGGCATCGACAACGAATGGCTGACGCCGGAGCAGGCCAAGGAATTCTGCCCGCCGCTCAACATTTCGCGCAATGCGCGCTATCCGGTGATGGGCGCCTCCCTGCAGCGCCGCGGCGGCACGGCGCGTCACGATGCGGTCGCCTGGGGCTATGCGCGCGGCGCCTCGGCGCGCGGCGTCCACATCATCCAGAATTGCGAGGTCACCGGCGTCAAACGGGCGCCGAACGGCGCGGTCACGGGCGTCGAGACGACGCGCGGCTTCATCGGCGCCAGGAAGATCGGCGTGGTCGCCGCCGGCCACTCCTCGGTGATCATGAACATGGCCGGCGTGCGTATGCCGCTGGAAAGCTATCCGCTGCAGGCGCTGGTGTCGGAGCCGGTCAAGCCGGTGGTGCCCTGCGTAGTCATGTCGAACACGGTGCATGCCTATATCTCGCAGTCCGACAAGGGCGAACTGGTCATCGGCGCCGGCACCGACCAGTATGTCTCCTATTCGCAGACCGGCGGGCTGCACATTTTGCAACATACGCTCGATGCGATCTGCGAGATGTTCCCGATCTTCACCCGTATGAAGATGCTGCGCTCATGGGGCGGCATCGTCGACGTGACGCCGGACCGTTCGCCGATCCTGGCCAAGACGCCAGTGCCCGGCCTCTATGTCAATTGCGGTTGGGGCACGGGCGGTTTCAAGGCGACGCCGGGTTCGGGCCATGTCTTTGCCCATACCATCGCCAGGGACGATCCGCACCCGATCAACGCGCCCTTCACCATCGAGCGCTTCCGCACCGGCCGCCTCATCGACGAGGCGGCGGCGGCAGCGGTGGCGCACTGATGATGACCGAGATGGCCGTCGCCATGCCGCTGATGCTCGCCGGCGAGCAAGGCCTGTTCCATTTTCCGTCGCCGGACGAGGTGCGCACGCAGCCGATCAGCCGCGCCGAAAACGAGACCGAATGGCCGTTTTCCGTCGACGACGGCATTCTGGCCTGCGTCTGGAGCGGCGGACAAAGGGTCGTCTCGTTTCTTGAAGGCCGGCCGGCGGATCTGGACGACGACGAGCCGTTCGAACCGCGCGTCGTCATCGTCACGGTCGATCCGGTCCTGCTGACGATCGGCAACATGGCCAACCGCGACCTCTTCAGCCCTGCGGCAAGCATCGAGGAGCGCATCCGGCTCGTCGCGCCCTTCGTGACCTTGGGCCAGAGGCTTTGCGACCAACCGGCCGGCGCCCGCCTCGGCCACGGCGAATTGTAGGACCAACCATGCTTCTCATCCGCTGCCCCTATTGCGAGGAAGAGCGTCCGGAGCTCGAGTTCCGCAACGCCGGCGAGGCGCATATTGCGCGTTCCCCTAATGTCGCCGGCGAGAGCGACGACGATTTCGAAAAGTTCTTCTTCATCCGCTCAAATCCCAAAGGCATCATCTATGAGCGCTGGCGGCACATGCATGGCTGCGCGCGGTTCTTCAACGCCGTGCGCGACACCGTCAGCGACAGGTTCCTGATGACCTACAAGGCCGGCGAGCCGAAGCCCGTAAAGCTGCCGGGAGCCGCAAAATGAGCGCGACATTCCGCATTGCCGGCGCCGGACGGCTCAAACAGGCAAAGATAGCTGGCTTCAGCTTCGATGGCCGTCCCTATACCGGTATCGAGGGCGACACGCTGGCCTCGGCGCTGCTTGCCAATGGCGTCCATCTTGTCGGCCGGTCGTTCAAGTACCACCGGCCGCGCGGCTTTCTGTCGGCCGGCGCCGAAGAGCCGAACGCGCTGGTCGAGATCAAACGCGACGCGGCACGCAAGACGCCGAACGTCCGAGCTACGGTGCAAGAGCTCTATGACGGGCTGACCGCACAGTCACAGAACCGCTGGCCGTCGCTCGCCTTCGACGTCGGCGCCGTCAGCAGTATCGCCTCGCCGATGCTTTCGGCCGGCTTCTACTACAAGACCTTCATGTGGCCGAAGACTGCATGGAAAAACCTCTACGAACCCAAGATTAGGGCCGCCGCCGGCCTTGGCGTCGCTCCCGACCAGCCGGACCCCGACCATTATTCGGCGCGCTTCGCCCACTGCGAGGTGCTGGTGCTGGGCGGCGGTGCCGCGGGTATCGCCGCGGCATTGGCCGCGGCTGAAACCGGGGCGCGTGTCATCCTTGCCGACGAGCAGGCGGAATTCGGCGGCAGCCTTCATTTCGAGAGCGGCGCCAGGATCGATGGCCAGGATGGTTTTGCCTGGGCGCAGTCCGCCGTCGCCAAGTTGAAGTCGATGGACAATGTCCGCGTGCTGCCGCGCACCACGGCGTTCGGCTATTACGCGCAGAATTTCGTCGGGCTGGTCGAGCGCGTCAGCGACCATCTGCAGAACCCCGGCCGCGACCTGCCGCGCGAGCGGCTGTGGCAGGTTCGCGCCAAACGCGTGGTGCTGGCGACCGGCGCCATCGAGCGGCACATGGTGTTTGCCGACAACGACCGCCCCGGCATCATGCTGGCGTCGGCGGCGCGCACCTATCTCAATCATTACGGCGTCGCCGTCGGCAGGAATGTCGGCGTCTATACGGCAAACGATTCCGCCTACGCGGCGGCGATCGACCTGAAGAAGGCCGGCATCAACGTGGCGGCGATCGTCGACCTGCGCGACAATCCGACCGGACCGGTGATCGACGAGGCAAGGGCGCTCGGCATCGAGGTCAATTTCGGCCGCGCGGTGATCCGGGCCGGCGGCAAATTGCGGGTGTCGTCGATGACCGTGCAGCCGAAGAATGGCGGCGGCGAACGCACCATTCCGGTCGACGCGATCCTGATGTCGGCGGGCTGGACGCCGTCGGTGCATCTGTTCTCGCAATCGCGCGGCAAGGTCGCCTTCAACGACGAGACCAAGCGCTTTGTGCCCGGAATTTATGCGCAGGACTGCGTCTCGGTCGGCGCCTGCAACGGCACCGACGGGCTGTCGGCGACCATCGACGAAGCTTACGCCGCCGGCGCCAAGGCGGCCAAAGACGCCGGCGGCAGGCCGGCCAAGGGCACCAAGCCGAAGGTCGACGCCGGCGAAAGCTGGTCGCGCGGCATGCTGGGTGCAGCACCCGGTGCCGGCGCCGACACGACGGTGAAGGCGTTCGTCGACTTCCAGAACGACGTCACCGCCAAGGACATCCGCCAGGCAGTGCATGAGGGCATGCGCTCGATCGAGCACGTCAAGCGCTTCACCACCAATGGCATGGCGACCGACCAGGGCAAGACGTCCAACATGCACGGCCTGGCGATTGCCGCCGAGACGTTGGGCAAGCCGATCCCGCAGGTCGGGCTGACGACGTTCCGCGCGCCCTATACGCCGGTAACATTCGGCTCGATCGTCGGGCACGCGCGGGGTCCCCTGTTCGACCCGACCCGCAAGACGGCGATCCATCCCTGGCCCGAGCGCCAGGGCGCTGTATTCGAGGATGTCGGTCAGTGGAAGCGCGCCTGGTATTTCCCGAAGCCGGGCGAGGACATACATGCCGCCGTCGACCGTGAATGCGTCACGGTGCGCAAGACGGCCGGCCTGTTCGACGCCTCGACGCTGGGCAAGATCGAGGTGGTCGGGCCGGATGCGGCCAAATTCATGGAACTGCTCTACACCAATCCATGGGAAAAGCTCGAGCCCGGCCGCTGCCGTTACGGCATCATGCTGCGCGAGGACGGCTTCATCTATGACGACGGTGTCGTCGGCAGGCTTGCACCCGACCGTTTCCATGTGACGACGACGACCGGCGGCGCCCCGCGCGTCATGAACCATATGGAAGACTATCTCCAGACCGAGTTTCCGCATCTCAACGTCTGGCTGACCTCGATCACCGAGCAATGGGCGGTGATTGCCGTGCAGGGACCGAAGTCTCGCGACATCATTGCGCCGCTGGTCGAGGGCATCGACGTGTCGGATGAGGCGCTGCCGCATATGTCGGTGCGCGAAGGCCGGATCTGCGGCGTGCCGACCAGGCTGTTTCGCATGTCGTTCAGCGGTGAGCGCGGCTTCGAGGTCAACGTGCCGGCCGACTACGGCGAAGCGGTCTGGGAAGCGTTGTGGGCCGAGGGCCAGAAGCATAGCGCCTGTGCCTATGGCACAGAGTCTATGCATGTGCTGCGCGCCGAAAAGGGCTACATCATCGTCGGCCAGGATACCGACGGCACGGTGACGCCGAACGACGCCGGGCTCGACTGGGCGGTCGGCAAGAAGAAGACCGACTTCGTCGGCATTCGCGGCATGGCGCGGCCGGATCTGGTCGCCAAGGGCCGCAAGCAGCTTGTCGGCCTGAAGACCAGGGATCCCAAGGTGGTGCTGGAGGAGGGCGCGCAGATCGTCGCGGACCCGAAGCAGGCAATCCCGATGAAGATGATTGGCCATGTCACGTCGAGCTATTGGTCGCAAAATTGCGGCCGCTCGATCGCGCTGGGGCTGGTCGCCGGCGGCCGCGATCGCACGGGCGAGACGCTCTATGTGCCGATGCCGAACGGGGTGATCGAGGTGGAGGTCACCGGCATGGTGTTCTTCGATGAGAAGGGGGAGCGCCTCAATGGCTAAGGCCGCCGTGAAAACCAACGCCGCCGGACCCTCAGTCGAGCGCCGTCCGGCTCTCGCCGGCCAGTCGCTTTCCGCCGCCGGCGTTACACTTGCCGTGCTGCCGCCGGCCGAGCGCATATCGTTGCGCGCGCCGGAAGCCTCGATTGCGGCACTTTCGAAAGCGCTCGGTGTCGTCCTGCCGCAAAGGCCGAAAACCTCGGCGGCAAAGGCCGGACGCACGGCCTTGTGGCTCGGGCCGGACGAATGGCTGGTTATCGACGAGAACGGAAAAGATCCGCTCCCCGACTGCGCCAGCATTTCCGTACTGCATTCGGCGGTCGGCATCTCGCACCGCAACGTCGCCATATCGGTTACCGGTCCGGCTGCCGCGGCAACGATCAATGCCGGCTGCCCGCAGGATCTGTCGCTCGACGCCTTTCCGGTCGGGGCGGCGTCGCGTAGCATTCTCGGCAAGGTGGAAATTGTGCTGTTGCGCACGGCGGCCGACGCGTTCCGCGTCGAATGCTGGCGTTCCTTTTCCGATTATGTCTTTACTTTTCTGTCGGAGGCAACGCGCGACGCGGCAGCATAGGCATGTTCGCCGCGCCCGACCGTTCTGCGACAGCGAGCCGAGGGAGAATGCAAATGCCGCCGAGCTCCGCGCCGAAGTCGCCGGTCAAGACTCCGGCCGTGCGCTCTTTCGAAGACGAGCAGCGCACTGGGACAGATATCGAAGAGGAACTCGAGGAAGGCCTCGAGGATACATTCCCGGCCAGCGATCCGGTGTCGATCACCGGAACGGCCATTCCCGGCGCACCGGCAAGACCCGGCAAGCGTAAAAACGTGGCGGGACAGAAGCGTAAGAAGTGATCTGCACGCCGCGATAAAGCAGGGCTGAAGCAGACAAGATCGGCGGCCGGAAAGTCCTGTCGCCCTTTCGGTTCATCACCGCGTATTGTCGCCGGGCCGGCTCAGAAGCTGCTTGGCACGATCCACGGATCGATGCCGATGCCGAGTCTCGGGCCCTTGCTGCCGGCCTTGTGTGTCGGGGCATCGGCGTTTTCAAGCGATCCGGTCGGCGCGCAATCGAGCTTCACATCGGCCTTGGTGTCGATGCAGGCCGCTTCTTGCTTGGCTGGCTGACTGCTGCCGGCAAATGCGGCGCCAGAGAGTGCCAGCAGGGCGGCGAGCGTGAGGACTGCCTTCTTCATCGTCGGTCTCCGGTTCAGCTATTGAATTTCTCGTACGTGTACGGAACTGCGTACAGATACGCCCTGAACTCCCGGTGTTCAAGCAAAATCGTACGCGTACGGAGAATTGCCGAACGCTCGGCGCCGCAGCGCAGAACGTTCGGAGAAGATCCTGCAGATCGGGAGGAGCGCCGCTCTTCAGCAGTTGACCGACGGCGTGAGCGGCGCAATCTCGTGCGCGGCGATGGCTTCGAGCATGATGTCGCCGATCCGTGTGATGAACGTCGTCTGGTCGCCGAACGGGTAGAACGGGAAGGTGATCAGCAGCGAGATGGCGCCGTGGCCGACCGCCCACAGCATGGTAGCGATGGCGCGTGGATCGCCTTTGAGCCTGCCGGCGGCAACGCAGGCTTCGACCCTCGCGATCAGCACTTTCATCGCCGGGTTGCCGCTCTCCATTTCGGCGAAGGTCTTTCCGGCTGGCGGCCCGACTTTTTCGGTCATGAAGACGGTGCGGTATTCGTTGGGATTTTCCAGCCCAAAGGCGGCGTATTCGACAAGCACCGCCTTGAGCGCCTCGATCGGGTCGTCGGCCGTATGATTTGCGATGCGCCTGGCCAAGGTCTCGAAGGCATCCTCGGCCAGCGCGAACAGGATGTCCTGCTTGTCGGCGAAATAGGAATAGACCGACATCGGCGCATAGCCAACGCGCTCTGCGAGCTTGCGGATGGTGAGGCCGTCATAGCCTTCTTCCTGGACAAGCTTGTGCGCGGCGTCGACAAGTTCGGAACGCAGTTCGGCCTTTTGTTTTTCGCGGCGCTCCTGGACGCTCAGCTGCAACTTTCTACTGCCTTATGACTGATGGCTGGATGCAGCATATATACGCTGTACGGCGTCGGGCAAGGGTGGCACGAAGCAGAAGGCTGACTGTCGCAATACCCATGTAACCCGGCAATAAAGCCGGCAACATCGGACTGTTACAGACAAAGACTAATTCGCGGCTCTGCAAGAATTTCGTTTCGGGAGGCCGTTATGACCGGAACTGAGCTTTCGTCCGGCGTGCCGGACGTGGACCCGCTTTCCCATCGCGCCAGGATGGCGCTCAGGCGCGTCGTCATGGTCGCATGGCTGGCGATCGCGCTCGGCTTTGCCATGGAAGCTCTCATTCTGACCGTCAGATTTGCGGCTGGTGCCTACCCGGCGACGACGCAGGTTCTGATCGAACTGGCGCAAGGCGTGACCTGGTCGTTCTTCGTCTGCGCCGGCGTCAGCCTCGGCACGGCGCTCGCCAAGGTGCGAGCCTCGCTCGGCGGCTTGATCAGCGCGATTTCAGCGCCACTGGCGATGGGCATCGCCAAAGGGACGCAAAAGGTCATGGTCAGCGCGCTGGACGCGGCGGCAAAGCCGGCCATCCTGTCGCTCACGACCCTGGGTGTGCTGCGGGCGATCGAATACGGGCTGCTCGGCTGGACACTGGCGTCGCTGGCATCGAAGGAAGAACCGCGTCCGCTCCATTTCGCGCTGGCGGGCGCCCTGATAGGCGCGGTATTCGGCGGCGGGATCACGGTGCTGACCATCGAGACGGCCGCGGCAAACGACGCTGCTCTCGCACTGCCGCAGGCTATCGCAACCGGCCTCAACGAGATCGTGTTTCCAATCGGTTGCTCACTGGTCGTCTACATTGCGCTGCAGGTCAGCCGCCATATGAAGTATGTCGCGGCCGAAGCCAAACAGATTTAGGTCCCCAGGCGTTGGATACCTCAAACCGCTTCCGGTTGGCGTTCGATCAGCGTCAGCGTCAGCCAGCGCGCGGTCAGCGCCGGTTTTTTCGAGCCCTCGATCTCGATCGTCACGTCGTGCGCCGTCTGCACCCAGCCGGACGGCCTGACCTTGACGTCGGCCAGCACGAAACGGGTGCGGATGCGCGAGCCGGTCTTCACCGGCGCCAGGAAGCGCAGCGAATCGAAGCCATGATTGACGCCCATCTTGCTGTTTTCCAGCGGCGGCATGGTTTCGAAGGTCATCGCCGACAACAGCGAAAGCGACAGGAAGCCATGCGCGATGGTGCCGCCGAACGGCGTTTCGCGGCTGGCGCGTTCCGGATCGCAATGGATGAACTGATGATCGTCGGTGGCATCGGCGAACTGGTCGATCATGCGCTGGGTGACGACCCGCCATGGCGACACGCCGACTTCCTTGCCGACGTTGGCCAGAAGCACATCGAGACTGATCGGTTCCACGCTGATGTCCTCCATCTTCACCCCCGGCATTTCACTCGCCGGATGGCGTGCGTCTCATTCCTTGAATAATGTCAGCCCGTGTTGCACCGACTGCCCGCCATCGATCGGCAGGATAGCGCCGGTGACATAGCTGCCGGCACGGCTGCACAAATAGAGCGTTGCGCCGGCAATGTCATCCGGTGCGCCGATGCGGCCGATCGGAACATGGTTGCCGACATGTCTTGCCTGGTCTTCGGTGCCGGTGGCGAAGGCCGTCATCCGGCTCCGGAAAGGGCCAGGCGCAAAGGCGTTGACGGTGATGCGGCGGCCGGCGAATTCGATCGCCAGGATGCGCGTCAGGTGGTGAACCGTGGCCTTCGAGGCCGAGTAGGAGTAGGCATCTTCGGCCAAAGGCTGCGTGCCCATCACCGATCCGAGGTTGATCACCCGGGCCGGGTCGGCATCGCTGGCGGCGGCCTCGAGCAGTGGCAGCAACTCGCGCGTCAGGTGGAAGACCGCGGTCACATTGACGCCGAACACCTTGGCCCAGGCATGGTAGGGAAAGCTTTCCAGCGGCGCCCCCCAGGAGATGCCGGCATTGTTGACCAGGATATGCAGCCGCTCGGTCCGCGCCCTGACCTCGGCCACAAGCGCCGCAATGCCGGCCTCGCTGGAGACGTCGCCGGCAAAACCTTCCGCCCTGCCGGGCGCGCCAAGGCCGTTCAACTCGCCGGCTACCCCGACGCAATCCTCGCCCTTGCGCGAGGCGATCATCACGGTGGCGCCGGCCTTGACCAGAGCGGTCGCCGCCATGCGGCCGATGCCAGTCGCGGCGCCGGTGACCAGCGCCGTCTTGCCGGCGACTGAGAACAGCTCGTCCAGATAGCTCATCGATTTCCTCCGCGCAGTTCACCGCTGTTTGACTGATGGTTCAAGGAGCGGCTTCGCATCGACAAGGCTAGCCGAACTACGATTATCCTTGCCACGCCAAAAGTATCCGGACTGCGGCGATGGCACGGTTTGCGGCTGAAATGGTTAAGCCCGAACGGCAAGGTGGTCATTCGGCCGTGACATGGTTCGGATGAATGATGCAGCCGTCCCTCCAAGCGAGCACCTTGGCCCCAGCGGTTCATTTCGCGCGTGAAGCAAGTCGTCATTACTCCTCCGCCAAGCCGCAGGCGGGTCTTGATGACGTGGGACGGTGGTTGAGCGATAGGGCAGGACTGACATTCGTCGTCGTGGACGGGAGCTATGCTTCCCCGGGGGAGCTGTGGGTAAGAAACAACGCATCGTCCTGCTGGCAGCTGTTTTGGCGTCTGCCTTTGGCGTTTTGTTGCTGATCCTGATCCTGCAGATGGTCAGTTTTTTGGTTGACTAGGCGCGGCCAGGAGCGTGCTTTTCCAAAAGCCTGCGCTACCGCAGGCTTTCCAGCTCGCGGATGCGTTTGGCGCCGTCGGCCTCGAGCTGCCTTGTGACGGCGCCGATCAGCGCTTCGGCAACGACGAAAAGGGCGGCGGATGAGTCCCAGGCCGAAGGCACGGCGGTGCGCCCGGCGATGACATGGCGGGCAAAGCGGGCGATCGGCGACAGCCACTGGTCGGTAAACAGCACGATCTGCACGCCGCGCTGGTTGGCGGTCTCGGCAAAGCGGACGAGGCTGTCCTGATAGCGCCTGATGTCGAAGATCACCAGCACGTCGCGCTTGCCCATGTCGATCAGCCGGTCGCGCCAGACGCTTTCCTGGCCGGCGAGATGGAAGACGTTAGGTTTGATGATAGCAAGGTGGGCCGCCATGTAGCGCGCCAGCGGGTCGGTGAAGCGGCCGCCGATCAGGAATGTCTTGCCGCGCCGGTCGGCAAGCTTGGCGACGATGTCGGCAAGCTGCTTGTCCGAGAGATGCCGGAATGTCTCGCGCATATTGTCGAGCGTCGCCTCCAGCATCGGCGAGACGGCGCTGCCCTGCGATGGCGGATTGAGCGTGCGCGAGGCCGGCGACTGCAATTGCGCCGCCAGTTCGTCTTGCAGCGCCGACTGGAATTCCGGATAGTTCTGGAAGCCGAGCCGGGCGACGAAACGCAGGATCGTCGGCGACGATACGCCGGCGGCAGCCGAGAATTCGGCGACCGTCTTCAGCCCGATCAGCGGATAGCTGGCGATCAGCGTTTGCGCTGCGCGCCGCTCGCCGGCCGGCATGGTGCCGATGCGGTCGGAGATCAGTTCGGCAATGCTGGAAACCATGTTTTTCCCCACCCTGGCCGGGCCGTTACCGCATTATCGAAATCGCGTTTGACAAAGCCGGCCAAACTGTATGAAATCATCCATAGGGACGCAATGAGGCAAAATACGTAACATACGGTACAGCGCTCCCCGGGGACGGCAGACAATGGAGACAGCACGGCCCGCCAGCCTTGCATCGCCTGAAACCGTAAGGGTGACGAACCCCGGCGGATTGAGCCCTTTCGTGCTGACCTGCGACCACGCCTCCAATTTCCTGCCGCCGGAATTCGGAACGCTCGGACTTGCCGCCGAGGAGCTTTCCCGCCACATCGCCTGGGATCCCGGCGCCTTGCCGGTGGCGCGCCGCATGGCCGAGGCACTCGATGCGACGCTGGTCGAGACCTGCATCTCGCGGCTCGTCATCGACTGCAACCGGCCGCTCGACGCGCCGGACCTGATAGTGACGGTCAGCGCCAGCGAAAAAACCGTGGTCCCGGCCAATCAGGGGCTTTCGGCCGATCAGCGGCAGGCGCGCATCGCGCTGGCGTGGCGACCGTTTCACGAGCGGATCGCAACGATCGTCGACGAGCGCCTGGCGGCCGGGCGGGAGACCAGGCTGGTCTCGATCCATTCCTTCACGCCGCTCTACAAAGGCAAAAGCCGGCCCTGGCACATCGGCATCATCCATGACGAGGACCGCCGGCTGGCGGCGCCGCTGATCGCGGCGCTGCAGCGGCTTGCCGGCGTCACCGTCGGCGTCAACGAACCCTATTCGCCGGCCGACCGGGTCTATTTCACGCTGGAACGCCATGCGCGCTCGCGCGGGCTGCCTTGCGCGATGATCGAAATCCGCAACGACGAGATCTCCGGCGCGGCCGGGCAGCGGAAATGGGCGGATCTGCTCACCGGCATTTTTCTCAATCTGGAGCCCGAGGCGGCCAATGGCCCCAGACCAAGCGCAGTCGGAAAGTCAGTTCAATCGGCCAGCTAAGAAACCAAAAGGGGACTTCAAAATGGTAGCACCGGGTTACACTGAAGTTGATAAGAAGGAGGACCTGAAAGTTCTCCATGGAATGGGCTATGCTCAGGAACTTTCTCGAAGCATGAGCCGCTTCTCGAATTTCGCGATCTCGTTCTCGATCATCTGCATTCTCTCAGGCGGCATCAATTCCTTCGCGCAAGCGACATCGTCCATCGGTGGCGCGGGCGCTGGTATCGGCTGGATCGTCGGCTGCATGGTTTCGGGACTTTTCGCGCTCGCCATGGCCCAGATCGCCTCTGCATTTCCGACCGCGGGCGGCCTCTATCACTGGGCATCTATTCTGGGGAACCGTTTCACTGGCTGGCTGACCGCATGGCTCAACCTGCTCGGCCTGATCACCGTGCTCGGTGCGATCAACATCGGCACGGCTTTCTTTTTCGTCGGCACTTTCGGCGCAGCCTTCGGCATGACCGGCACGCCTGGTGAGATCGTCGGGTTTGTCGCCTTCATCACGGTGTTGCAGGCGCTGCTCAATCATTTCGGCATCAGGTTGACGGCTATGCTGACGGACGCCTCCGGCTTCCTGATCCTGGCAACGACAGCCGTGCTGATCGTCGCTTGCCTGGTGTTTGCGCCAGCGATCGACATCACGCGGCTGTGGACGTTCACGAACTATTCGGGCGATGCGGGGGGCGGTGTTTTCCCGCAGTCCGATTCCATGACGTATCTCTTCCTGCTCTGCCTGCTGCTGCCGGTTTACACCATCACTGGCTATGACGCGTCGGCGCATACTTCGGAAGAAACGTTGAGGGCGGCCCACTCGGTTCCGCGGGCAATCGTTTCGTCCGTACTCTGGTCGTCGCTGATCGGCTGGGTGATGCTGTGCGCGATCGTACTGGCGATTCCGGATCTGGCGGCCGGCGCCAAGCAGGGCTGGGGCGTGTTCTTCGCCACGATGGACGCAATCTTGCCGGCGTGGCTGAAGACACTGCTCTATCTGGGCATCCTGATCGCGCAGTTCCTCTGCGGTCTGGCAACGGTCACCTCTGCCTCGCGCATGCTTTTCGCCTTTTCGCGTGACGGCGGCATGCCGGTCGGCTCGGCCTCGCTAGCCAAGGTCAGCCCGACCTGGCGCACGCCGGTCAATGCGATTTGGACGGCTGCTGTGCTCGAGGTCATCTATGTCTTTCTTGCCCAGTTCATCTCGGTCGGCGGCACGAACATCTATACCATCGTCGTCAATTCGACATTGGTGTTCCTGTTTCTGTCCTTCATCATTCCGATCGTGCTCGGCATGATGGCTTTCGGAACGGAGAAATGGCCGAACCCCGGCCCATGGAATCTCGGCGCCGGCCTGTTCAAGCTGTTTTGCATCCTGTCGGTCATCGGCATGGCGATCATCTTCTACATCGCCATCCAGCCGCCGAACGACAAAGTGCTCTATATCACCCTGGGCTTCATTGTGCTGACTGCGGTGCTTTGGTTCGGTTTCGAGAACCGCCGCTTCCAGGGTCCGCCCATTGGAGACCAGATCGCAAAGCGCCAGGCGGCGATCAAGGCAGCCGAGCTAGCCATAGGCGAAGCCGGCGCCTGACGCCCTCTCATGACCATGGCCGGCATCATGCCGGCCATGGCTTTCCGTTTCCTTTTCAAAGTGACAAGCCCGAAACGACAAGCGCTGGAGTGCCAAAGGAATGGCCGGAAATTTCTCCTTCGATCAGTTGAAGCAAGCGGTCTCCAGCGGCGAGGTCGACACGGTGCTGGCCTGCATCGTCGACATGCAGGGGCGGCTCGCGGGAAAGCGGTTCCTGGCCCGCTATTTCGTCGATTCCGCGCATGACGAGACGCATGGCTGCAACTATCTCTTGGCCGCAGACATCGATATGGAACCGGTGCCCGGCTACAAGGCGGCGAGCTGGTCGAAGGGCTATGGCGATTTCGTCATGAAGCCGGACCTTGCGACGCTGCGGCGCGTTCCGTGGCTGGAAAAGACGGCGCTGGTGATCTGCGACGTGCTCGACCACCATACCCATGACGACCTAGCGCATTCGCCGCGCGCCATGCTGAAGAAGCAGGTCAAGCGGCTGCAGGATCGCGGCTATATCGGCTATTTCGCTTCCGAGCTCGAATTCTATCTGTTCAGCGAAACCTACGATTCCGCCCGTAGGAAGCACTGGCAGGGCCTCGAGACGGCATCGCCCTACATCGGCGACTACCAGATCGGCATCACCACCAAGGAAGAAGGCGTCATGCGCCGGCTGCGCAACGAGATGGAGGCGGCCAGCATCCCGATCGAGAATTCGAAGGGCGAGTGGGGTCCCGGCCAGGAGGAGATCAACGTGCGCTATGCCGAGGCGCTCGACATGGCCGACCGCCACGTCATCCTGAAGAACGGCGCCAAGGAAATCGCCGAGTCCGAAGGCAAGGCGATCTCGTTCATGGCCAAGTACAATTACGGGCTCGCCGGCAATTCCAGCCACGTCCATAATTCGCTGTGGAGCGCCGACGGCAAGACGCCGTTGTTCTACGACAAAAATGCCGAGTGGACGCTGTCGACGCTCGGCCAGCAATGGGCGGCCGGCCAGCTCAAATATGCCAAGGAATTCACCTGGTTCCTGGCGCCCTACATCAACTCCTACAAGCGCTTCCAGGCCGGCACCTTTGCGCCGACCAAGATCATGTGGAGCGAAGACAACCGCACTGCCGGCTTCCGTCTTTGCGGCGAGGGCACCAAGGGCATCCGCATGGAATGCCGCATCGGCGGCGCCGATTTGAACCCCTATCTGGCTTTCGCCGCGCTGATCGCGGCCGGGCTTGCCGGCATCGATGAAAAGCTTGAACTGCAGAAGCCCTTCGTCGGTGATGCCTACCAGGCCTCGCAGCTGCCTGAAATTCCAAAGACATTGCGCGACGCCACCGCGACGCTGGCGGAATCGAAAATGCTGAGGCAGGCGCTCGGCGACGATGTGCTGGAACATTACGTCCACACGGCACACTGGGAACAGTTCGAGTACGACCGCCGGATTACGGACTGGGAACTGCACAGGGGGTTCGAGCGGTATTGAATAATCTGGCAACGTTGGCGCCGCTCCTCACCCTCAGCCTCTCCCGTGAAGAACGGGGGAGAGGGGGCCCGGCGCTGAGCTTGTCCCTTCTCCCCGTCAGTATACGGGAGAAGGTGCCGGCAGGCGGATGAGGGGCGGCGCTAACCAACGACATTATTGTAGAATGCGAGGACCCAAAGCATGACCGAAACGGTCAAGATAAAATCCCCCGTCGACGGTTCGATCTATGCCGAACGGCCTCTTGCCACCGACCAGTCGATCGGTGCCGCGGCCGAACGTGCCAAGGCGGCGCAGGAGAAGTGGGCTGAGACGCCGGTCGTCGAGCGCGGCAAATACATGCTTGCCATGCTGGAAGCGCTGGTCGCCATGACCGGCGAGATCGTGCCGGAGATCGCCTGGCAGATGGGCCGCCCGGTGCGCTATGGCGGCGAGTTCGGCGGCGTCAGGGAACGTGTCAGCTACATGGTCGAGATCGCCGAGGCGGCCTTGAAGCCGGTCATGGCCTCCAACCCGAAGGACGGCTTTCGCCGTTATGTGAAGAAGGTGCCACTCGGCGTGGTCATGGTGATCGCGCCTTGGAACTATCCCTATCTCACCGCCGTCAACACCATCGTCCCGGCGCTGATGGCCGGAAGCGCCGTCATCCTCAAGCACGCGGCGCAGACGCTGCTGGTCGGCGAACGTTTTCAGCAGGCGTTTGACACAGCAGGCCTGCCCAAGGGCCTGTTCCAGAACCTTGTCATGAACCACGCGCAGACCGAAAGGCTGCTCGGCTCCGGCAAGATCGACCATGTCAACTTCACCGGCTCGGTCGCCGGCGGCCGCGCCATTGAAAAGGCCGCCGCGGGCACCTTCACGACGCTCGGCCTCGAACTCGGCGGCAAGGATCCGGCCTATGTGCTGCCGGACGCAAAGATGGACCATGCGGTTGCCAATCTGGTCGACGGCGCCTTCTACAATTCCGGCCAGTGCTGCTGCGGCATCGAGCGCGTCTATGTCCACGAGAAGGTCTACGATGAATTCGTCGAGGGCTTCATTGCCGAGACCAGGAACTACGTCGTCGGCAATCCGCTCGACCAGGCGACCACCATGGGGCCGATGGCGCAGGCGCGCTTCGCCGACCTGATCCGCGAGCAGAAGGCCGAGGCGTTGCGCAAGGGCGCCAGGGCACACATCAACATGAAGGTGGCCAACGACAGGCAAGGTTCCCCCTATCTGACGCCGGAAGTGCTGACCCAGGTCGACCACCAGATGAGCGTTATGCGCGAGGAAAGCTTTGGCCCGATCGTCGGCATCATGAAGGTGCGCAACGACGAGGAAGCGATCGCGCTGATGAACGACAGCCCCTATGGGCTGACGGCCTCGATCTGGACGCGCGACATTGAGCATGCGGCGGCGATCGGCGATCGTGTCGAGACCGGCACGGTGTTCATGAACCGCTGCGACTATCTCGATCCGGCGCTGGTCTGGACCGGCGTCAAGGATACCGGCAAGGGCGCGGCATTGTCGGCCATCGGCTACGACAATCTGACCAGGCCGAAATCATACCATTTGCGCGAGGTGATCTAAGGTGCCGATCGACAAGCATGCGATCGCTGTTGAGGGGGAGTAGTGGCGGATACACAAAAATCGGCTTTGCCAGATGGTGAGGGTCCCGAGGGTATCGGCGGATGGCTTGTCCTGCCGATGCTCGGGTTGATGCTCACGCCGATACTGGGGTTGGTACAACTGCACAATACGGACTATCTCGGCTTCGACTGGCAGGCCTTCAGTTTTTCTCAAGGTGCGCTGCTCGTTGCCGAACTGGTGACAGCAGGCGTTCTAAGCCTTACAGCCCCGGTCCTGTTATTGTTCTTCATGTTCAAGCGCTGGGAGATATTCCCGGGCTGGTACATGATTTGGGCAGTCGCGATGCCGGTATATGCCATCCTCGACCCATGGGCCGCGCATCTGGTTTTTCGCGAGAGCTTTCCAACCTTGGCTGATGCGTTCGACAGAGAAACGATGCGCGGAATTTACCGCTCCGTCTGGGCCGCAGCCATCTGGATTCCGTACATGATGCGGTCAGACCGTGTGGCCAATACCTTTGTGAACTAATGACATCCGAGAGCACGAAAGCAGTCAAGAAGGTCGAAATGACAAAACTCGTTTCCAAATGGAATTACCCGACGACCGTCCGCTTCGGCGCCGGACGCATCAAGGAGCTGCCGGAGGTGCTGGCGGCGACCGGCATCAAGCGGCCGCTGTTCGTTACCGACCCGGGACTGGCCAAACTGCCGGTGGTGGCTTCGACGCTGAAAATACTGGACGATGCCAAGGTGCCGTATGGCGTGTTTTCCGAGGTCAAGCCGAACCCGGTCGATTCCAACCTGACCGCCGGCATTGCCGTGTTCAAGGGGGGCAAGCATGACGGCGTCATCGCCTTTGGCGGCGGCTCGGCGCTCGACCTCGGCAAGCTGATCGCCTTCCAGGCCGGGCAGACACGCCCGGTCTGGGATTTCGAGGATGTCGGCGACTGGTGGACGCGCGCCGATGCCGATGCGATCGCGCCGATCATCGCGGTGCCGACCACCGCCGGCACCGGCTCGGAGGTCGGTCGCGCCGGCGTCATCACCAATGAAGCGACCCATACCAAGAAGGTCATCTTCCATCCAAAGCTTTTGCCGGCGATCGTCATTGCCGATCCGGAACTGTCGGTCGGCATGCCGGGCTTCATCACCGCCGGCAGCGGCATGGATGCGCTGGCCCATTGCCTCGAAGCCTATTGCGCGCCGGGCTATCACCCGATGGCCGACGGCATCGCCGTGGAAGGCATAAGGCTGGTCTTCGAAAACCTGCCGAAAGCCTATGCCAACGGCAAGGATCTGGTCGCCCGCGCCAACATGATGAGCGCCGCCGCCATGGGAGCGGCCGCCTTCCAGAAAGGGCTTGGCGCCATCCATTCGCTGTCGCATCCCATCGGCGCGCTCTACGACACCCACCACGGCATGACCAACGCCGTGTTCATGCCCTATGTGCTGGCCTTCAACCGCGAGGCGATCGAGCCGCGCATAGCCCGGCTCGCCGCCTATTGCGGCATCAAGGGCGGCTTCGACGGTTTTGCCAAGGCGATCATCAAGCTGCGCAAGGAGCTCAAGGTGCCGCATGCGCTGCCCAGCCTGATCAAGGGGCTCGACATGGACAAGAGACGCAAGGGCCTGATCGCCGACATGGCGGTGGTCGATCCGACCGCCGGCGGCAACCCGGTCAAGCTGACCAAAAAGGCGGCGCTGACGCTGCTCGAAAACGCCATCGCCGGCACCGTCTGAGACAATTTTCGCATCGGAAATCGACTTGGGAAAAGAGGCAAAGGAAAGGGGGAAAGATGAAAGGCAAGATCGAAACTAGTTAGCCGGAAAAAGAATCGCGAAGCGATTGCTACAGCCGGTTAAAAAGAGTTTACTTTTTCATACTGCGGGGCATCGCTTTCACAAAGCTTTCATCTGGCTGTCACACGAAAACGATACCGCATCGCAGGCGTCCAACGGCGTCAGTTCAACGGAGAGAACACATGTTCAAATTCACGGGAAAACTGCTTTCCCTTTCGGCCGTCGCCCTGATGGCGACCTCTGCCATCTCGTCGGCCCAGTCCATGGATGAACTGGTCGCCGCAGCCAAGGCTGAAGGCCAGCTCACCACCATCGCGCTGCCGCATGACTGGTGCGGCTACGGCGCGGTCATCGACGGCTTCAAGGCAAAATATCCTGGGATCACCGTCAACGAGCTCAACCCCGATGCCGGCTCCGGCGACGAGGTCGAGGCGATCAAGGCCAACAAGGACAACAAGGGCCCGCAGGCGCCCGACGTTATCGACGTCGGCCTGAGCTTCGGTCCGACCGCAAAGAAGGATGGCCTGATCCAGGCTTATAAAGTATCAACCTGGGACTCGATCCCGGACAGCGCCAAAGATGCCGATGGCTTCTGGACCGGCGACTATTACGGCGTGCTTTCGTTCCTGGTGAACAAGGACCTGGTCAAGGAAGCGCCGGCAGACTGGGCCGACCTGCTGAAGCCGGAATTCGCCAATACCGTGGCGCTCGCCGGTGACCCGCGCGCTTCGAACCAGGCCATCCAGGCCGTCTATGCCGCCGGCCTTTCCGGCGGTGCGGCTGCCGGCGAAGCCGCCGGCACGGCTGGTCTCGACTTCTTCAAGAAGCTCAACGCCGCCGGCAATTTCGTGCCGGTCATCGGCAAGCCCGCGACGCTTGCCCAAGGCCAGACGCCAATCCTGGTGACCTGGGATTATAACGCGCTTGCCGGCCGCGATACGCTGAAGGGCAATCCGCCGGTCGACGTCGTCGTGCCGAAGACCGGTGTCGTCGCCGGCGTCTATGTTCAGGCGATCAGCGCCTACGCGCCGCATCCCAATGCTGCCAAGCTATGGCTGGAATATCTCTATTCCGACGAAGGCCAGATCGGCTGGCTGAAGGGCTATTGTCACCCGATCCGCTTCAACGACCTCGCCAAGAATGGCAAGCTCCCGGCTGACGTGATGGCCAAGCTGCCGCCGGCCGAGTCCTATGCAGCCGCGGTGTTCCCGACGCTCGACGAGCAGGGCAAGGCCAAGGAAGCCATCACCAAGAACTGGGATGCCGTCGTCGGCGCCAACGTCAAGTAAGACTTGAGATCAGCCGGGCGGCTTAGATCGCCGCCCGGCATACCTCCAGGACGGTAGCCGGCGCATGACCGATATCTCGTTGTCCGATCACGCTGTTGCCGGGAAGACCGCGCCTCCTGCCGACGCCCGCAGTATGAGGCTGCCGACACAATGGCTTGGCGTTGCGCCTTTCTTCATCTTCGCCATCATGTTCCTGATCCTGCCCACGCTCTATCTGATGCTGGGCGCATTCCGGAACGATGCCGGCGAATTCACTTTCGAAAACATAGCGGCCTTGGCGCAGCCGTCGATCGTTGCCGCCTACTGGATCTCAATCAAGGTCAGCCTCGCCTCGTCGCTGATCGGTGCTTTCGCGGGGCTTGCCATTGCCATCGCCATCGTGCGCGGCGGACTGCCGGAATGGATACGCTCGGCGACACTGACCTTCTCCGGCGTGGCCTCCAATTTTGCCGGCGTGCCGCTGGCCTTCGCCTTTCTCGCGACGCTCGGCCGGCTCGGGCTCGCCACGGTGCTGCTCAACGTCTTGGTCGGCTTCAACATTTATGCCCATGGTTTCAACATTCTGTCGTTCTGGGGCCTGACACTGACCTATGTCTATTTCCAGATCCCGCTGATGGTGGTGATCATCGTGCCAGCGATCGACGGGCTGAAGAAGGAATGGGGCGAAGCGGCAGCAACGCTTGGCGCGACCCAGGCGCAGTTCTGGCGTATGGTCGTCATTCCGGTGATCTGGCCAAGCTTCCTCGGCACCGTCATCCTCTTGTTCGCCAACGCCTTCGGTGCCATCGCCACCGCTTACGCTCTGACCGGCTCCTCGCTTAACATCGTCCCTATCCTGCTCTACGCGCAGATCCGCGGTGACGTGCTGCACAATGCCCATCTCGGCTATGCCATTGCCTTCGGTATGATCGTCATCACCGGGCTTGCCAATGTCTTCTACATCTGGTTCCGGACGCGCTCGGAAAGGTGGCTTAAATGAAGAGCGGACGTTTCTGGGCCTGGGTCGTCTTCGCGCTGGGCGCTGCCTACTTCTTCATTCCGCTTATCGCGACGGTGGAATTTTCCATGCGCATGCGGCGCGGCGCCTATTCCTTCGATGCGTACAAAGTCGTGTTTGGCGACCCCCGTTTCCAGGCGACCTTCGGCTATTCCGTACTCGCTGCTGTTTTCACCATCATTCTCGGCGTGCTGATCGTGGTGCCTACCGCTTATTGGATCCGCCTGCGGATGCCGCAGCTCAGGCCCGTCGTCGAGTTCATCACGCTGCTGCCGCTGGTCATTCCCGCCATCGTCATCGTCTTCGGCTACATTAGAATGTACGGGTCGAACTCACCGCTGCCGTTCCTGGGCAGCGAGACAGGAGCCAATGCCTTGCTGGTCATCGGTTATGCGACACTAGCACTGCCCTACATGTATCGCGCCGTCGACACCGGACTTCGCACGATCGACGTGCGGACACTGACCGAGGCGGCGCAGATTCTCGGCGCCGGCTGGGGCACGATCATCACCCGGGTCATCCTGCCCAATGTGCTGATCGCGGTGCTGTCGGGCGCCTTCCTGACCTTCGCCATCGTGATAGGCGAATTCACCATGGCTAGCCTGCTCAACCGGCCTGCCTTCGGACCCTATCTGCAGAACGTCGGCGCTAACCGAGCCTACGAGCCGGCGGCGCTTGCCATCATCGCCTTCGCCATCACCTGGGGCTGCATGTCGCTGATCCAGATCCTGTCGCGTTTCGCGCCGCGATCGGCGAACCGTCCGAACTGACCCGAAGGAAAAAGCCATGACCGAGCCCTTCCTCTCAATCCAGCATGTGCGAAAATCCTTCGGCCCCATCACCGTTGTGCAGGATTTCAACCTCGACGTCGAGCCGGGCGAATTCGTCTCTTTCCTTGGGCCATCGGGCTGCGGCAAGACGACGGTGCTGCGCATGGTCGCTGGTTTCGAAGAGCCGTCCGCCGGCAAGATCGTCGTGGCCGGCAAGGACATCACCCGGCTGAAGCCCAATCAGCGCAATGTCGGCATGGTGTTCCAGGCCTATGCGCTGTTTCCGAACCTCACCGTGGCGCAGAATATCGGCTTCGGGCTGAAGGTCGCCGGCATGCCAAAGGCCGATGCCGACAGGCGCATTGCCGAAATGCTCGACATCATCAAGCTGCCGCAGATGGGCGACCGCTATCCCTACCAGCTTTCCGGCGGCCAGCAGCAGCGCATCGCGCTGGCGCGGGCAATTGCGCCGAAGCCGAAGCTGTTGCTGCTCGATGAGCCGCTATCGGCGCTTGACGCGAAGGTGCGCGTGTCGCTGCGCGAGGAAATCCGCTCGATCCAGAAGAAGCTCGGCATCACCACCATCTTCGTCACCCACGACCAGGAAGAGGCGCTGTCGATCTCCGACCGCATTGCCGTCATGTATGGCGGCAAGGCCGAGCAAGTAGGCACGCCGTTCGAGATCTACAACCGGCCGGCAACCAAATTCGTTGCCAATTTCGTCGGCACGCTGAACGTGCTTGAAGGCACGGTCACAGACGCGGCTTCGGGCAAGGTGCGCGTCAATTCGCAAGAGGTTTCGCTCAAGGGCAAGCTCAACGGCTCGAAATCCGGCGACACGCTGTCGTTGGCACTGCGTCCGGAAGCGATTTCGCTGGGGCGCCACCCCGGCCGCGACTCCAGCCTTTCGGGCGAAATCGCCGAAGTGCATTTCCTCGGCTCGGTCATCCGGGTGCGCGTCGGCATCGGCGGCGCCACGGTCTCGCTCGACACGTTCAACAGCCCGGCCACGCCGCCGCCGGCCGTCGGCGAAAAGGCCGAAATTTCGTTCTCGTCGGGCGACATGCTGGTGCTGCATTAGGGGAAGAGGGAATAGTGAATAGTGAGAATGCGCTTTACGCGCCAAATTCCTCTACACGCAGCCATTCACCATTCACGAGCAGCCAAAGCCGTTGCCGTTTTTGCAGTGCCAATCGCCCGGCTTCACCGCTACGATAAGGCATGGCGCTTTTTGAACTCACCCTTGTCCTGCTTCTCATCGCGGTCGTCCTGACCGCGCTGTCGCGGCGTCTGCAGATTCCCTATCCTTCATTGTTGGCGCTGGCCGGCGCTGGCATCGCCTTCCTGCCGTTTGCCCCGACCATCGAGATCGACCCGGAGCTGGCGCTCGCTCTGTTCATCGCGCCGGTTCTGCTCGACGCGGCCTACGACACGTCGCTGCGCGATCTCAACCGCTACAAGGTTTCGCTCATCCTGCTGGCGCTTGGCGCCGTCATCTTCACCACGGTGGCGGTCGCTCTGGTGGGCTGGACGATGGCAGGCCTGCCCGTCGCCGCCGCCATAGCGCTTGGCGCGATTGTGGCGCCGCCCGATGCGGTGGCAGCGGCGGCCGTGCTCGGGCAGTTCAAGGTACCGCACCGCATCACCGCCATCCTGGAAGGCGAGAGCCTTCTCAATGACGCGACGGCACTGCTGATCTACCGAATGTCGGTTTCCGCAGCCGCCGGCTCCATCCTGTTGAGCAGTGCCGTACCAATGATCCTGCTGTCGACGGTCGGCAGCCTTGCCGCAGGCTATGTGCTCGGCCGGTTGTCTCTCGCCATACTCGGCCGTATCGACGACCCGGCGAGCGGCACCGTGGTGCAATTCGCCTCAACCTTTGGCGTCTGGATCCTGGCCGACAGGATAGGGCTGTCCGCCATCATCACGATCGTCGTCTATGCCATGACGATCGCCCGTACATCGCCGCGCCGCATGCCGGCAAGGAATCGTGTCAGTTCCTACTCGGTCTGGGAGACGGCGGTGTTCGTGCTCAACGTCCTGGCCTTCGTCCTGATGGGCCTGCAAGCGCGATCGATTGTCGGTCGACTTGCCGAGCAAGGACAAAGCGAGGCGTTCGTCTTTGCCCTGGCGGTGCTGGCCATTGTCATCGTATCGCGGCTCGTCTGGGTGCTGGGCTGCGGCGCGATCCTCAGAGCGCTGGCACGTCTGGGCGACGAGGACAGGCGGAAGGACGCACCGACATTGCGCGGCGGCGTGCTCATCGGCTGGTGCGGCATGCGTGGCCTGGTGACGCTTGCGGCAGCCTTCGCCTTGCCGGCCGACTTCCCGGGCCGTGATCCGATCGTGCTCGCCGCCTTCACGGTCGTGCTCGGCACATTGGTGCTGCAAGGCGTCAGCCTGAAACCGTTGCTGCTTCTGCTCAATCTCGACCTCGACCGGACGGTCGACCGGGAGGTGGCGCAGGCGCGCGTCGCCATCATGCAGGCGGCGCTGGACGTGCTCAGCGGCAAGACATCGAGCGCGGCCGGGGCGGTGCGAGAGCAATATGCCGCCCAGCGCGCCATCGCCGAAAACCCGGAGGATGCCCAGGCGGCGACCGAGTATGACAGATTGCGTCTTTACGCCATCAAGAGCCAGCGTGATGCGCTGGAGCGTTTGCGCATCGACGGGACGATCGGCGACGAAGCCTACCACCGCCTTGAGGAAGAAATCGACTGGTCGGAACTGGCAGCATCCCCGCCCGGTCGGTTCCAGCCGCTGACCACTTAGCATCTGGCCCAAGCTCCCTCCGCCCGGCTGCACATTGCAAGGCTGTCAGCGAACGGCTACTGCCAGCAGGAAACTGAGCCGGATAAGCAATGAAGCTGGTCAGCTATAACATCCAGTACGGCTTCGGCAGCGATGGCCGCTACGACCTGGCGCGTTGTGCCAAGGTCGTGGCCGGCGCCGACATCGTCGCCTTGCAGGAGGTGGAACGGCACTGGTTGCGCAGCAACGAGGACGACCAGCCGGAACTTCTTTCGCAATTGCTGCCCGACTATCATTGGGTCTACGGGCCGGCCTTCGACATGGATGCCAGCCACCGGCGTGAAGGCCACATCGTCAACCGGCGGCGGCAATTCGGCACCATGGTTCTGTCGAAGCTTCCGATCGTCTGGTCGCGGCTGCATACGCTGCCGCTCAGGCGCACGCTGCGGCCGCTCAACACCCGCAATGCCGCACTCGAATGCATGATCCGCGCCCCTGCCGGTCCGGTGCGGGTGCTGTCGTTGCATCTGGCGCATATCGCGGCCGAGGAGCGGCTGGAGCAGATCGACTATTTGCTCGCCGAGCATCGCAGCGCGCCGTCCGAGGGCGGTCCATGGAGCGGCGCCGACGACGAGCCGGCGCGCAACTGGAGCAATGGCGAACAGGAGCCAGAAAACCCCGTAGCGGCGATCTGGTTGGGCGACTTCAACATGGAGCCGGATAGCGCCGAGTACCGGCGCATTGTCGGCAGCGCGCCCTATCATCGCGGTGCCGCCTATCTCGACGGTTTTGTCGATGCCGCCGCCGTCGCAATGGAACCGACAGCGGATTTCCACACCCATGTGAAGACTATCGATGGCAGGCTGGCAAAGCGCCGGCTCGACCATTGCTTCGTCGGCGGCATGTTTGCCGGGCGCGTGCGCTCGGTCAGCGCCGATATCGGCCAAATCGCTTCCGACCATTTTCCGCTCTGGGTCGATATCGACCTGGAGACGCCGATCGTCATCGGGACGGGCGGCGGATGAACCGCCGATGAGCCTGTTTGTCTTTTTCGCGGTGCTCGCCGCCGCATCCATGCATGCGATCTGGAACGCGCTGGTCAAGGTCCATCTCGACCGTTTCCTGTCGATCACACTGATGACGCTCGGCATGGGTGCCGCTGCGCTGGTGACGTTGCCTTTCGTCGAGGTGCCGAAGCCGGAAGTGTGGCCATACATCCTCGCCTCGGTTGTCTTCCACATGGGCTACAGGACGTTCCTGATCGGCGCCTACAAGGCCGGCGATTTCGCCCAGACCTATCCGCTGGCGCGCGGCACCGCGCCATTGCTGGCCGCTTTGGGGGGCGTTGTGGTGGTTGCCGAGATGCCGGCGCCGCTCGCCATTCTCGGCATCCTCTTGTTGTCGGCGGGCACGCTGGTGCTGTCGTTTCGCGGCGGCGCGCATCTGGAGAAATTGAACCTGCGCGCCGTCGGCTTCGCGCTGGGCACATCGATCTTCATCGCCAGCTACACGCTGTCGGACGGCAGCGGCGCGCGGCTGGCCGCCACCGCGTCGAGTTATGCCGCCTGGCTGTTCGTCTGCGATGCGCTGTGGGCGCTGGTGCTATGCGTCGTCTTTCGCGGACCACAGGCGCTGCCGGTGCTGGCGCGCGACTGGAAGCCCGGAATCTATACCGGCGTGCTCAGCGGCGGCGCCTACTGGATCGTGATGTGGGCGATGACCAAGGCGCCGATCGCCTCGGTGGCGTCGCTGCGCGAAACATCGATCCTGTTCGCCATGATGATCTCGGTGTTCGCGCTCGGCGAGAAGATGACGGCATGGCGAGGTGCCGCGGTGCTTAGCATCGTTGCCGGCGTCGTTGCGCTGAGAATGGGATAGTCACGCGATCTCCAGATCAAACACCATCAGCCCGTCGGTGCCGCCTTCGAGCGCCGCGACCAGTTTTGCGCCGGCTCGCTGATGCGCTTCATGCTCCAGATAGGCATCGCGTGCCGCAGCGTCGCGAAAGTCGATGGTGAAGCCGTGCGTGAATCCGCGGGCGAAGGGTTCCGGGCTGGTATTGGCGCTGAATTCGACCTTGCCCATGCCGTCGATCACCGCCCGCAACGCTTCGAGATCGGCATGGATTGCCGCGCGGTCGGCGTCGGCGACATCGTTGCGAAATCTGACGAAGACACAGTGCCTGATCATTCTTTGTCCCTCATGCCGCTTGGTTGGTGGAAAACACCGCCGGCGGCAGCGGCTCGCGGCCAAGGATCAGATCGGCGCCTTTTTCGCCAACCATGATCGTCGGGGCATTGGTGTTGGAGGAGGGGATGCGCGGCATCACCGAGGCGTCGCAGACGCGCAGGCCCTCGATACCGCGCAGCCTGAGATCTGGCGTTACCACGCTCATCGCATCGTGGCCCATGCGGCACGTGCCGACCGGGTGGTGGTCGGTCTTGGAACTGCGGCAGGCGTAGTCGAACAGCTCGTCGCCGCTCTGCAGGTCGGGTCCCGGCAATACCTCGCGCAGCACATAGGGCTGCAGCGCCTTCTGCCGCATGATCTCGCGCGCCAGCCTCAGCCCCTTGATCGACATATCGCGGTCATAGGGATCGGACCAATAGTTCGGATCGATCAACGGGCGGTCGGCCGGATCGGCGCTGTTCAGCCGCACCGTGCCGCGCGAGTGCGGACGCAGGAAGGCCGAGTTCAATGTCACGCCCGGATTGTTCAGCTTCTCGACGCCGGCCTCGATGCCGGAGCCGAGGCCGAGATGCAGCTGGATGTCGGGAGAGGCGGCGGTCGGATCGGCGTACCAGAAGCCGCCGGTCTCGAACAGGCTGGAAGCCACCGGGCCTTTCTTCAGGAGCAGATACTGCAGGCCGGCCCAAGCCGTCCAGTGCAGCTTGGCGTAGTTGTCGTAGGTGTGATCGCCGGTGCATTCGGCGATGACGAACAGGTCGAGATGATCCTGCAGGTTGGAGCCGACGCCGGGCAGATCGTGCACCGGTGTCACGCCGACCGCCTTCAGATGGTCGGCCGGGCCGATGCCCGACTGCATCAGAAGCTTCGGCGAGCCGATAGCGCCGGACGAGACGATCACCTCGCGCTCGGCGCGCAGGATCGTTGGCTGGCCGCCCGGCCTGTCGACGATCTCGACGCCGACGGCGCGGCCCTTGTCGACGACGATGCGTGTCACCAGAACGCCGGTCCTGACGGTGAGATTCTTTCGCTCGCGGATCGGCCGGAGGTAGGCGACAGAGGCGGAGGAGCGCTTCGCGTCCTTCTGCGTCAGCTGATAGTAACCGACGCCCTCCTGGGCTACCCCGTTGAAGTCGGGATTGAAGGGGATGCCCATCTCCTGTCCGGCACGGAAATAGGCCTCGCAGATCGGCAGCGGCGCGATCGGGTTCGACACGCCGAGCGGGCCCTGGTCGCCGTGAAAATCGTTGGCATAACGCTGATTGTTCTCGGCGCGTTTGAAATAGGGCAGCACGTCGCGATAGCCCCAGCCGGCAAGACCTTCTTCCTTCTCCCAGGCGTCGTAGTCGCGGGCGTTGCCGCGCGTGTAGATCTGCGCGTTGATCGACGAGCCGCCGCCGATCACCTTGGCCTGCGTGTATCGGAAGACACGGTCCTGCATGTGCTTTTGCGGCACCGTCGACCAGCCCCAGGCGGCGATGCCCTTGGTCATCTTGGCGAAACCGGCCGGCATGTGGATCAGCGGATGCCAGTCCTTGCCGCCGGCTTCGAGCAGCAGCACCTGATGCGACGGATCTTCGCTCAGCCGGTTGGCGAGTACGCAGCCGGCCGGGCCAGCGCCGACGATGATGTAGTCGGTCATGGCGTCACCTGTTCATAGCCTCGGCACCGACAGCGCGCCGTCGACATTGATGACCGAGCCGGTCGAAAAGCCGAACTTGCCACCGGCGAGTGCTGCCACGGCTGCACCGATATCTTCGCTCTTGCCCCAGCGCATCGCCGGCACCAGCCCGCCGTCGATCAGCCCGTCATATTTGGCGGTCACACCGGCGGTCATGTCGGTGCGGATGATGCCCGGGCGCACCTCGAACACGGCGATGTTTTCGGCGGCAAGCCGCAGTGCCAGGTTCTTCACCCACATCGAAAGCCCGGCCTTGGAGATGCAGTAATCAGCACGTTCCGGCGAGGCCATGGCGGCACTGACCGAGGTGATGGTGATGATCGATCTCGCACCATCGCTCGGCAGGCCGAGCATCGCTTTGGCGACGTGCTGGCTGAGGAACACCGTGCCGCGCAGATTGATGCCGAGCACCCGGTCGAAATTTTCCGGCTTGAGCTCGAGCAGATCGCCGCGCAGGACGGCGCCGATGCCGGCATTGTTGACCAGGCAGTCGATGCGGCCGAAGGCGCTTGTCGCGGCCTCGATCAGCGCTGCATGGCCGTCGAGGTCGGCGATGTCGCAACTGACATAGGCGAATTTCGCGCCGCGCCCGGTGATGTCGGCGGCGAGCCCGTCGGCGGCTTCGTCGGCAAGGTCGGAGACGAGGATGTCGAAGCCTGCATCGGCCAGCGCCTCGGCGCAAGCAAGGCCGATGCCGCGCGCGCCGCCGGTGACGATCGCTGCGGGGCGGCTCATGTTGCAAGCTCCGTCTTGCGGATATGATCGGCGACGCGCAGCGCCTGTGCGGCGATCGACAGCGCCGGATTGACGGCGGCCGAATTCGGCAGGAAGCCGGCATCGACGACGAACAAATTGCTGTGGTCGAAGGAGCGGCAGAACGGGTCGAGCGGCGAGGTCGCTGGATCGTTGCCCATCTTCACCGTGCCGCACTGATGCGAGGGCGTGCGCTTGTCAAACGGCCGCGACAGCACGATCGGATAGCCGCAGGCGCGGAAATTCTCGCGCATCACCTTGGTCAGTCCGTCGAGCGACTGCATGTTGGAGCGCCGCCACTGCATGACGATGTCCTTGCCGTCGACCATGATGCGGCTCTCGGGATCGGGCAGGTCCTCGCACATCAGATACCAGTCGACGGCGCGGCCAGCCATGAAATCGAGCGCGAATTTGGGCGCGCGCCTGACATTGGCCTTGAGGATGTTGCCGTCGATCTTGCCGAGGAGCTGGACATTGCCGAGCGGCTTGCCGCCCTTGCCGTCGGACAGATAATAATCGTTCAGCATCAGCGTCTTCTGGTAGACGGATTTGTTCCGGCGGCGTGGATCGATCGCCAGCATGGCGCTCGAATTGTGGTTCATGAAGTTGCGGCCGACCTGGTCGGAGCGGTTGGCCAGGCCTTTGCCACCGCCTCTGCCCTGAGGGGTGGGCGAGCGCAGCAGGATGGCGGCGGAATTGACTGCGCCGGCCGATAGGATGACCAGCTTCGGCGCGACTTTCTTCAGCGTACCGTTCTGTCGATAATGGACGGCGATGATCGTCCTCGCATCCGGCGATGCCTCGAGATATTCGACATGGGCGCCGGTCTCGAGCTTGATCTTCTGGTCGGTAAGGGCGGCGGCCAGCGGTCCCGTTTGGGCGTCGACCTTGCCGGTCCCGGTGTTGGGAAACGCGTCCCACGGCGTGCTGCCGTCTTTCAGCCAGGCTTCGATGTCGACGCCGAGCGGCAGCGATGCCGGGTGCAGGCCGAGGCTCCTGAGCTCGGCGCGGGCGCGCGCGATCGGCGGCTCGTCGGGTATCGGCCCGAAAGGGTAGGGCATCGAGTGGAATGGCTCGGTCGGGTCTTCGCCGAGTGCACCGCGCACGCGGAACAGCTGCTCGGCCCTGGAATACCAGGGTTCGAATTCCTCATAGGAAAACGGCCAGGCCGGCGAGATGCCGCCATAGTGCTCCATCTCCGAAAAGTCTTCCCTGCGGTAGCGGATCAGCACCGCGCCGTAGAATTTCGAATTGCCGCCGACATAGTAGTAATTGCCCGGGTTGAAAGGCGCTCCGCCGGCCTCGAGCCACAGCTCCTTCGGCCGATAATGGCCGTCGACGAAGATCGCGTGGGTGTCGCGTGTGTGCGGCGTTGCTGGCAGTGGTTCGCCGCGCTCCAGCATCAGGATCGAGGCGCCACCGCCGGCAAGGCCGGAGGCGATCGTGGCGCCGCCTATGCCGGAGCCGATGATGACGATGTCGGGATTTGTCATGGCCGTTAGACGATGCGTTTCTCGGTCGCCGGATCGAAGAACACCGCCTTAGTCAGGTTGAAGGCGAGCGGCGTAACCGTGCCGGGCTGGATTTTGGCATCGGCGCGCAGCCGCGCCACCACGGCCTTGCCGCCGAGATTGGTGACCGCGAACGTATCCGAGCCGGCCGGCTCGATGACCTCGATGTGACAGTCGGCGCGGGCGATGTTCGCGGCGTTGCGTTCGGCACCCTCGGGATCGGTCAGTGCTTCCGGGCGGACGCCGAAGATGATCGGTTTTCCCTGGAATGCCGACAGGCCGGCCGGCGCATTGCCCAGCGGCAGCGAGATCGGCTGGCGCGCCTCGCGCTCCATGACGACGGAGAAGCCGCTGCCGTTGCTGCCGATCGTCGCCGGGATCAGGTTCATCGCCGGCGAGCCCATGAAGTCGGCAACAAACAGGTTGACCGGATTGTTATAGATTTCGGCTGGCGTGCCGAACTGCTGCACCTCGCCGTCGCGCATCACCGCGATCTTGGTGGCCAGCGTCATCGCCTCGATCTGGTCGTGGGTGACGTAGACGATGGTGGTGCCGGTGGTGGCGTGCAGGCGCTTGATCTCGATGCGCATGTCGACACGCAGCTTGGCATCGAGATTGGACAAAGGCTCGTCGAACAGGAACAGCTTTGGATCGCGCACCAGCGCCCGGCCCATGGCGACGCGCTGGCGCTGGCCGCCGGAGAGCTGGCTTGGCTTGCGCTTCAGCAAATGGCCGATCTGCAGGACCTTCGCCACCTTGTCGATCGCCTTCTGGCGCTCGCCGGCCGGCACGCCGCGCATCTCCATACCGAAGGCAATATTCCCGGCCACCGTCATGTTCGGATAGAGCGCGTAGCTCTGGAACACCATGGCGATGTCGCGCTTGGAGGGGTGAAGATCGTTGATCGTGCGTCCGTCGACGCGGATTTCCCCTTCGGTGATGGTTTCCAGGCCGGCAATGGTGTTGAGCAGCGTGGACTTGCCGCAACCGGAAGGCCCGACCAGCACGAGGAAGCCGCCCTTTTCCAGGTCGAGGTCGATGCCTTTCAGGATCTCGACCGCTCCGAAACGCTTCTTCAGCCCGTCAATTTCCAGAAAAGCCATGCGATTATCCTTTGACGGCGCCGGCCATAAGGCCGCGCACGAAATAGCGGCCGGCGAGCACATAGACGAGGAGCGTCGGCAGCGCGGCGATCATCGCAGCCGCCATATTGACGTTGTATTCGACGACGCCGGTCGAGGTGTTGACGACGTTGTTCAGCGCCACCGTCATCGGCATCACGTCGCCTGAGCCGGCATATGCGGAGGCGAAGAGGAAGTCGTTCCAGATGTTGGTGAACTGGTAGATCACCGTCACCACGATGATCGGCAGCGAGTTGGGCAGCATGATGCGCCGGAAGATCTGGAAGAAGCTGGCGCCGTCGATCTGCGCCGCCTTCACCAGCTCGTTCGGAAACGCTTCGTAATAATTGCGGAAGAACAGGGTGGTGAAGCCGATGCCGTAGACGACGTGAACGAACACCAGGTTCACGGTTGGATTGCCGAAGCCGAAGGTGAAGCCGGTCGCGTTCTGCAGCTTGACACCGAACCGGCCGAGGCTGCCGAGGATCGTTGCCATCGGCAAGAGCACGGACTGGAACGGGATGAAGCAGGCAAACAGCATCAGCCCGAACACCAGCGTCGCCCCGCGAAAGCGCCACTTCGTCAGCACATAGCCGTTGAGCGCGCCGAGCAGGGTCGAGATAATGACCGCCGGAACCACCATCTTGATCGAGTTCCAGAAATAACCCTTCATGCCGACGCAGGTGAGACCCGAGCAGACTTCGCTCCATGCCCTTATCCAAGGGGCGAAGGTCGGCGCCTGCGGCAGCGCCAGCATGTTGCCGTTCTGGATCTCGTCCATGGTCTTGAACGAGGTCACCAGCATGACGAACAGCGGCATCAGATAGAACAGCGCAAACAGCGCCAGCAGCCCGTAGATGACGATACGGTTGACCGTCCTGGCGCTGATACCGCCTGTGCTCTGGCGAGCAGGAGTGGCTATGGCGCTCATCGCGGCTTCTCCCGAAGCTCGGAATAGAGATAGGGAACGATGATCGCGGTGATAGTCATCAGCATGATCACGGCGCTGGCCGAGCCGACGGCCATTTCGTTGCGCTTGAAGGTGTACTCATACATGAAGTTCGACGGCAGCCAGGCCGAGCCGCCCGGCCCGCCGCTGGTCAGCGCGACGACCAGATCGTAGGACTTGATGGCGAGATGCGCGAGGACGATCAAGGCGGACAGGAAGATCGGCCGCAGCAGCGGGATGACGATGCGACGGTAGAGCTGGAAGGTGGTGGCACCGTCGATCTGCGCCGCCTTCAGGATCTCGCCGTCGATGCCGCGCAGGCCGGCCAGGAACATCGCCATGATGAAGCCTGACGCCTGCCAGACACCGGCGATGACCACAGTGTAGATGACGAAGTCCTTGTTCTTGATCCAGTCGAAATGGAAGCTCGTCCAGCCCCATTGGTGCAGCGTCTGCTCGAGGCCGAGGCCGGGGTCGAGAAACCATTTCCAGGCAACGCCGGTGACGATGAAGGACAGTGCCATCGGGTAGAGATAGATCGGCCGCAACATGCCTTCGCCGCGGATCTTCTGGTCAAGCAGGATCGCCAGGAACAGGCCGAGCGCCAGGCAGATGGAAATATAGAGGAAGCCGAAAACCCCCATATTGGTGATCGAGGTGTACCAGGAGGACGGCGGATCGCTTTCGAAAGTCCAGCGCCACAGCCGCTGATAGGCGCGTGGCCCGGTGATCGCATAGGAGGGAAAGGTCTTGGAATTGGTGAAGGACAGATAGATCGTCCACAGGATGAAGCCGTAGACGAAGACGATGGTGGCGGCGAAGCTCGGCGCCAGCACGAGCTTCGGCAGCGCATCCTGCAGGCGCGAGCGCACCGAAGCGCCCGGACGGGCACCGTGCTCCGGCGTCAGCGTGATACTGGTTTCAGCAACTATGCTCATCGATCCATTCCGTATCGCGGGTCCGGAATTCTGTCGTCGCGGCCTCTGCGGCACGAAGCGTGCCGGTCAGCGCAACCGCAAAACCCCTCCGCAGGGAATCTCCCCGGCTTGCGCCGGGGAGATCGTTCACATGGGCGCGTGCTTACTTGGCGTCTTCGATCGCACTGACCAGTTGGGTCACCGCCTCGTCCGAGGTCTTGATCTGGCCGTGGACGAACTTCGAGACGACATCCTTGTAGGCGTTGGCAACCGCCGGAGGGGCGCCGTAGCCTTGCGCCAGCGAGCCGAACAGCGTGCCGCCTTCATTGGCGGCCTTCAAATCGGCCATGCCCTTCTTGCCGCATGCGTCGAAGTCGGTGTCCGGCACGTCGGTGCGGGCCGGGACCGAGCCCTTGACGACGTTGAAGGCCGACTGGAAGCTCTTCGACAGAGTTGCGGTGGCCAGAGCGATCTGGGCGGCCTTGCGGTCTTCCGGAACCTTGAACATGCCGAACATGTCGGAGTTGTAGATCACGCTGCCGTCGGTGCCCGGGAAGCGATAGCAGAGAAAGTCGGTGCCCGGGACCTTTTTGGCGGCGTTGAATTCGCCCTTGGCCCAGTCACCCATCACCTGCACCAGCGCATCACCCTTGATGACCATGGCGGTGGCGAGGTTCCAGTCACGGCCCGAGAAGTTCGGGTCGACATAGGTGACGAGCTTGGCGAGGTTGTCGAACGACTTCTTCATCGTGTCGGACTTGAGGGATTCCTCGTCGAGGTCGTTGAAGGCCTTCTTGTAGAACTCAGGCCCGCCGGTCGACAGCACGACCGAGTCGAACATGGTCGCTTCCTGCCAGTTCTGGCCGCCCAGCGCGAGCGGGATGACGCCCGCCGCCTTGGCCTTGTCGAGCAGCGCGATGAAGTCGTCGAAGGTCTTGGGCTCGGTGCCGCCGATCTTGTCCATCACCGCCTTGTTGATCCACAGCCAGTTGACCGAGTGGACGTTGACCGGAGCCGCGACCCACTTGCCGTCATAGACGGAGAATTTCTGCAGGGCGGCGGGAACGGACTTGTCCCAGCCTTCCTTTATCGCCGTCTCGGTCAGGTCGCCCATGACGCCGGCCGCGGCGTAGTCGAGCACGGTATAGCCAAGCATCTGCGAGGCGGTCGGGTAGTTGCCGGCCGCCACCATCGCCTTCAGCGCGGTCATGGCGGCGTCGCCGCCACCGCCGGCCACCGGCACGTCCTTCCAGGCAAAGCCTTCCTTGGCCAGATCTTGCTTGAGCACGTTCAGAGCGGCAGCTTCGCCGCCCGACGTCCACCAATGCAGCATCTGGACTTCCTTGACGTCCTCGGCATGGGCCGCGAACGCAACGCCCGCTGCGAGACCCGTCCCGATAAGCAGTTTGCGCAACATGTACTTCCTCCCTTGTTGAACTTACAACGACCGGCGGATGGCCACCGGGTTCTTCCCAACTCAGCCGACCCACCATCCGGTGCGCTGGCCGCGATGAAACTGGATTGTCTTTTCCTCGGTATAATCCTCGACGGCGCGCTTGCCGAGTTCGCGTCCCAGACCGGACTGCTTGTAGCCGCCGAAAGGCAGTTCGGGATAACCTTCCATGAACGTGTTCACCCAAACAGTTCCCGAACGCACATTCCGCGCCACCGACATGCAGGTATCGATGCTGGCGCTCCACACGCCCGCCGACAGACCATAGGGCGTGTTGTTGGCGATGTGCAACGCCCTTTCAATCGATTCAAAAGTCAGCACCGAGAGCACCGGACCGAACACTTCCTCGCGCGCAATGGCCATGTCTTCGGTGACGTCGCGAACGATGGTTGGATCAAGATACTGGCCGGCGCTCGCAGCAAGCTGCTTGCCGCCGCTATAGATCCGGCCGCCGCCGTTTTCCGCTGCCGTCACGTAGCCGGTGACCTTGGCCATGTGGTCGGCGGAGATCATCGCGCCGACCTTGGTGCGGTCGTCGAGCGGGTCGCCAACAGTCACCTTGGCGGTGAGGGCTTTGACGGCGCCGAGGAACTCATCGGCGATCGCCTCATGGACGATTAGCCGGCTGCCGGCATTGCAGCATTCGCCGGCGTTGAAGAAGCCGCCGAATACCGCCGCGTCGGCGGCGGCATCGAGGTCGGCATCGGGAAAGACGATCTGGCCGTTCTTGCCGCCGAGCTCCATCGAGACTTTCTTCAGCGAGTTGGCGGCAGACGCCATGGTCATCCTGCCGACCCGGGTGGAGCCGGTGAACGACACCATCTCGACCAGCGGGTGGCTGACCATCGGTGCGCCGATATCGGCGCCCAGACCGGCAAGGATGTTGACGACGCCATCCGGCAGGCCGGCCTGCATCAGGATCTCGCCGAGCACGAAAGTCGAGGCCGAGGTCATCTCGCTCGGCTTGATCACCGCCGTGCAGCCGGCGGCGAGCGCGAAGGGCAGTTTCTGGCTGACGATAAGGAACGGGAAATTCCACGGTGTGATGATGGAGACGACGCCGATCGGTTCGCGCAGCACGACGCCGAGCATGGCGTCGCCGAGATTGGCGTAGCTTTCGCCGTGAAGCGTGCGGGCAAGTGCCGCGGCATAGCGCCAGATATCGACGGCGCCGCCGATCTCGCCGCGCGCCTGGGCAATCGGCTTGCCGGATTCCAGCGCGTCGAGCCGGGCAATCTCGTCCAGCCGCGCCTCGATCAGGTCAGCAGCCTTGAGCAGGATCGCGGCGCGCTCGGCGGCCTTCATGCGCGGCCACGGGCCGGTCTCGAAGGCCCTGTGCGCGGCCTGTACCGCAGCCTCGACGTCCGCCGCGCCGGCCTGTGCATAGCGCGAGACGGTGAAGCCGTGGCCGGGGCTGCTGCGCCCCAGCGTGCGGCCGTCCCGAGCGTCCACGAACTTGCCGTCGATCAGCAGCCGGTAGCTTTTCGGCGCTGCGGCTGCCTCGGCGGGCATGGCGATGTTGAGAGGTGCGTTCATGTGAGTTTCAGGTTCCTAAGATCTTGAGAAGGCCGGTTTCTGCTTGGCGCTGAAAGCCTCGACGCCGGTCCTGAGATCGCTTGTCAGCGCGATGAAGCCGCTGGCCAGCGCTTCGGTCGCGGCAGCACTCTCCTCGCTTTCCGCAATGGCAATCATCAGCTTGGCGGCCTCGGTCGCGAGTGGCCCGCGCTCGGCGATCTTGCCGGCCCAGGCCTTGGCTTCGGCGAACGCCTTACCGGTCTCGACCACCCGGTCGACAATCCCCAGAGCAAGAGCCTCGGTAGCCAGAAACACTTCGCCGCCGAGCGCCATCCGCCGCACTGCCTGTGCGCCGAAGCGGCGCACGGCGCGCTGGGTGCCGGACCAGCCGGGAACGACGCCGATCGAGGTTTCGGGGAACCCCAGCTTCACCTGTGTTTCCGCCACGCGGAAGTCCGCAGCCGCCGCCAGTTCCAGCCCGCCGCCCAGCGCATGGCCGGCAAGCACGGCGATCGTCGGCTGCCGCAGCCGCGCCAGCCGATCAAAGACGCGATGGCCGTAGCGCACCCATTGCACCTGGAAATCGGCGGCGCTCATTTCTGCCCAAGCCTCGACATCGCCGCCGGCGCAAAAGCCCTTGCCTTCGCCGCAGATCAGCACGACGCGGACGGTCTGCGCCGCCTCGGCTTCGTCGAGCGCTGCTTCCAACCCCCGCAGCATCGGAATATCGAGCGCGTTGAATTTCTCCGGCCGGCGCAGCGTGACAATGCATATGGCGCCGTCGGTTTCAAAGGTTACCAGACGCTCAGCCATGTGCGCCTCCAAGCGACGCGCCGCCATTGAGCGACAGGCCGATCGGCCGGTCCCGGTAGAGCGCATCCGGCGTCACTTGCAGCTCGTTGGCGACGGCGAGCGGGATCTCGGCCTGCGCCAGCACATCGCGCTCGAGATCGATGCCCGGCGCCAACTCGGTCACCATCAGCCCCGCCGGCGTCAGCTTCATCACGCAACGCTCGGTGACATAGGTGATATCCTGTCCCTGCGCGACGGCACGCTTGCCCGAGAAGGAGATATGCTCGACCTCGTCGACGACTTTCTTGACCTTGCCCTCCTGGTCGATGCGGATGCCGTCACCGGCAAGCGACAGCTTGGCGCCGGCGTTGAAGAAACCGGAAAAGACGATCTTCTTCGCTCGCGCGGTGATGTCGACGAAGCCGCCGGCGCCGGCGGTGACGTGGGGCCGCGCCGAAAGCTTCGAGACGTTGACAGAGCCATGGCGGTCGATCTGCAGGAAGGACAGCAGCGAGGCGTCGAAGCCGCCGGCCTGGAAATAGATGAACTGGTGCGGAGAGGGCATGAAGGCGTCGGCATTCGACGAGCAGCCGAACTTGAAGTCGAGCAGCGGCACGCCGCCGACCGCACCCTGCTCGATGACCCAGGTGACCTTGCCGTGCTGGCCTTCCTCGATCAGGATGCGCGGCACATTGGCCGAGATGCCGAAGCCGATATTGACCGCCATGCCGTCGGCAAGCTCCATGGCGACGCGGCGGGCGATGACCTTCTGGACGTTCATCTCGGCGTTGCGGAAGCTCGACAGCGGCCGGAAAATCTCGCCGGAGATGGCCGGATCGTAGGGCGTCAGCGTCGTCTGCAACTGGTCGGGCGCCACGACGATATGATCGACCAGCACGCCGGGCACTCGTACATCGTGTGGCTTCAGCGTGCCGTTCTCGACGACGCGCTTGACCTGCGCGATGACGATGCCGCCATTGTTGCGGGCGGCCAGCGCCTGTTCAAGGCCGCCGAGATAAGCACCTTCATGCTCATAGGTGAGGTTGCCGCGCTCATCGGCGGTGGTGGCGCGGATGATCGCCACCTGCGGCACGATCGAGCGGAAATAGAGCCACTCCTCGCCATCGAACTGCTGCACCGAAACGATCGGCTCGCTGGCGGCAGCATTCATGGCGCAGCCCTGGTGGCGCGGGTCGGCGAAGGTGTCGAGCCCGACCTTGGTCAGCACGCCGGGACGCTTGGCGGCGGCTTCGCGATGCATGTCGAACAGGATGCCGGACGGCACGTTGTAAGCAGCGACCGAATTGTCGCCGATCATCTTCCAGATCTGCGGTGGTTCGGAAGATGACGGCCCGGATGGATAGGAGCCGCACAAAGTGCGCTTCAACAGGCCGGGCTTGGCTAAGTGATCGATGCCCTTGATGCCGTACATGTCAC
The DNA here is from genome assembly GCF_040318565.1 of Mesorhizobium sp. M1142. Taxonomy (NCBI): domain Bacteria; kingdom Pseudomonadati; phylum Pseudomonadota; class Alphaproteobacteria; order Hyphomicrobiales; family Phyllobacteriaceae; genus Mesorhizobium; species Mesorhizobium sp. M1142. The sequence continues at coordinate 64,958 of NZ_JAMYMK010000018.1, read as the reverse complement.
CGGCGGCGATCGGGTGCAGTGTCGTGATGTCCTTGGGATGGCCTTCGGCGTCGAAGCGCTCGCCGATCGCGGCAAGCACCGCATCCGGGCAGCCGAGGCCGCTCGACGACGACACGGAAACGACCACGCCATCCCTGATCAGGCCGGCAGCCTCAGCCGCGGAAACGAGCTTGCTCATCCAGCACTCCCGAGCTTCGGGTCGATGGCAACGGCCTTGCCGGACCTGGCCGACTGCAATGCCGCTTCGGCTGATGTCAGCGACCAGACGCCGTCTTCGCCGGTGGCGGAAGGCTGGCCCTCGCCACGGATTGCGGCGTGGAATTGGTGCAGCGAACGGGCATAGAGATCTTCGCGGTCGAAGCTCAATTCCTCCTCGCCCTGTGCCGTGCGCAGCAACACCGAGCCGACCGGCTTCTGCGTCATCACATCCCTGGCGATCAGCGAGCCTTCGCTGCCATGCACCTCGAAGCCGGTGCCGGCGAATCTGGTGGTGAAGCCCTCATGCGACTGGGCGATGACGCCCGATGCGAAACGCCAGAGGCACATGGCGCCGTCTTCCAGCCCGCCGGCGGCCATGCCGGCCGATTGCGTGAACGCCGAGATCTCGACCGGATCGTCGCCGAGCACGAAGCGCAGCGTGTCGGCATCGTGGACGGTGATATCGAGCACCACGCCGCCGCCCGCGTCCGGCCTGGTGATGCGCCAGCCCTGCAGGTTTTCCGGCAGATAGACGGAGTGGAAGACGCGCGCGGCGATCGGCCTGCCGATGCGGCCGGCAGCGATCGCTTCGCGCATCGCCCGGTGCGAGCCCGCATTGCGCAGATGGTGATTGGTGCCGAGCACGACGCCGGCGGCCCTGGCCGCTGTGACCATCTTGCGGGCGTCGGCGCTGGTCAGCGCCAGCGGCTTTTCGCAAAGCACATGCTTTCCCGCCTCGATGGCGGCGAGTGTCTGTTCGAGATGCAATTCGTTGGTGGTCGAGATGTAGACGGCGTCGATGTCAGAGCCGAGCAATTCATCAAGCGTCGAGACCGCCGCCGGAATGCGGTTTTCCCGAGCATAGGTGGTAGCCCGCTCCGGGCTGGAGCTCATCACTGCGGCGATCTCGCCGTCCGGCTGCGCGCGGATGGCGCCGATCATGAACTGTCTTGCGATCGTGCTGGCGCCGATCAGCCCCCAACTGACGGTCATGCCGCGTCTCCCATTCCTGCGCAGCCATGCTCCTTGCGATCGGGGCCGCAGCTTTCCCTGACCACGAGGTTGACGGCGCCGATATGATCCTCGGCGCGCGTGGTGCGCGATTGGATCATCTTCAGCACGACATGGGCGGCGCGCTCGCCGAGGCCGGCGGTGTTCACCGCGACGCTGGTCAGCGCCGGCATGTAGTGCTCGGCCTCGGCGACGTCGTCGAAGCCGACGACGGCAAAGTCCGCGCCGGGTTCAAGGCCGCGCTTGCGCAGCGCCAGCAAGACGCCGAAGGCGACCGCATCGTTGAAGCAAAGGGCCGCGGTCGGCGGTGAGGCCATGGCAAGGGCGGTTTCCAGGCAGGCAATGCCGCCCTTGCGGCTGGTTTCGCCCTCGAAGACCAGCCTGTCGGCTGGTGCGATGCCGAGCGCTTCACAGGCCTCGCGAAAGCCGCCCAGCCGCTCGTGATAGACGACGAGATCGGACGAACCGCCGAAGAAGGCCAGCCGGCGGTGGCCCTTGCCGATCAGATGGGCGGTGGCAAGATAGGCGCCGCGATGATTGTCGGGCGTGATCACCGGGATGCGGCTTTCGGGGAGGCGGCGCATGACGAAGACGACCGGAACGCCTGCGGTCTCAAGGCGGCGGAACGCGCCCGGCGTGGTGCCGCGCGCCGGCGACACGACGAGCCCGGCGACACCCTGCTCCATCAGCGATTTCAGAACCTCTTCCTGGCGCACCGGGCTCTCCGCCGTGTTGGCGATGAAAGGCACGATCCCGGCCGACTGGAAGACGCGCTCCATGCCGACCGCCATCTCGGCGAAAAACGGATTGGTAAGATCGTTGATGACCATGCCGATGACGTTGGAGTGGGCCTTGCGCAGATTGGCGGCGCCGCGGTTGTAGACATACCCGACATCCTCGATCGCCTTGCGCACCTTGAGCGCGGTCTCAGGCCGGATCAGCCGGCTGCCTTGCAACACCAGCGATACCGTCGATTTGGACACGCCCGCCTCACGGGCGATGTCGAGTATCGTTGCCTTGGCCCGGCTGGCCATCCAGATCTGTCCTCCCGGAGGTTTCTTATGCGATTTTATTGGAACGATCTAATCTCTGCGAGGCATTTGAGTCAATCGTGTTTTTGCGAACCCGAGAAAAATGCGGCTCAGTGGGCGCAATCCTCTGGCAGGCATGGCTTTCGCCTGCTGCGATGCAGCAATTTTGAGCTGCACGAGGCAGGCGGTCAAAATATCTTGATTTACTGGAACGTTCCATTTAATAGGCGCGGGCAAGGGAGAGAGCCATGGACATCACCTTGCCCGGGGAAGGCGGCGGCCGTATCCGCTACAGGCTTGTCGGCCAGCCGGTGCAGCCTGTGGCCGGCGCGCGGTTCTCGCGCATCGCCTACGCCGCCGCCCATGTCGTTGCCGATCCCCTCGCCATGACCGATCCGTGGTCGAGGCCCGCGGTCGACTGGGAGAAGACGATGGCGTTTCGCCGTCACCTTTGGCGGCTTGGCTTCCGTGTCGCCGAAGCGATGGACACCTCGCAGCGCAGTATGGGTTTCGATTGGGCAAACGCCAGGGAATTGATCCGCCGCTCGATCGCTGAGGCGCGCAGCGTCGACGGCGCCGATCTTGCGTCGGGCGCCGGCACCGACCATCTGGCGCCGGGGGCCGCCAGCACGCTCGACGATGTCATCGCGGCCTATGAAGAACAGCTCGGCTTCATCGAAGGGCTTGGCGGCAAGGCGATCATGATGGCCAGCCGCACGCTGGCGGCGATCGCCAAAGGCCCCGACGATTATGTCGGCGTCTACGACCGCATCCTGTCCCAGGCGTCCGGCAAGGTCATCCTGCACTGGCTGGGCGACATGTTCGACCCGACGCTGAAAGGCTACTGGGGCAGCAGCGATTTCGAAACCGCGCTGGAGACGGTGATCGCGATCATCGAACGCCATGCCGGCAAGGTCGAGGGCATAAAGATCTCGCTGCTCGATGCCGGCAAGGAGATTGCCCTCAGGGACCGGCTGCCCGAGGGCGTGGTGATGTTCACCGGCGACGACTTCAATTACCCCGAGCTGATCGCCGGCGACGGCGACAGACATTCGCACGCGCTGCTCGGCATCTTCGATGCGATCGCGCCGGTCGCCAATGCAGCGCTGGCAAAGCTGGCCGCCGGCGACCGCGCCGGCTATGACGCGCTGATGGCCCCGACAGTGCCGCTGTCGCGCAAAATCTTCGAGGTGCCGACCGAATATTACAAGGCCGGCATCGTCTTCATGGCATGGCTGAACGGCCACCAGGAGCATTTTTCGATGATCGGCGGCATGCAATCGGCGCGCGGCATCCGCCACTATTCCGATGTCTTTCGCCTTGCCGACCAGGCAGGGTTGCTGGCCGACCCCAAGCTTGCCATTGCCAGAATGACAAGCCTCTGCGCGGTAGCGGGCGTCTGATCGCGAGCGCTACAGCGTCCGATCCAAAGGTTGCTTCGCGTGGCTTTGCGATTTGCCTTGTCTGGGCAAATCTGTATGCGGTATGCGTCCGGCAACAGAGAAGCCGATCCGGCGCTCCGCCGGCCAACTGGCATAGCTGCCGTTCTGCATTGGGGTAAGCTGATGACCTTCGACCTTCAGGGCAAGCGCGTTTTCGTGGCCGGACATCGCGGCATGGTCGGCTCGGCCATCCTGCGCCGATTGGCCGACGAGGATTGCGAGCTCCTGACCGCCTCGCGCGCCGAGCTCGATCTTCTCGACCAGTCCGGCGTGCGGCACTGGATGGCCGACCGCAAGCCGGATGCAGTGGTGATGGCGGCGGCCAAGGTTGGCGGTATCCTGGCCAACAACAGGCTTCCGGTCGATTTTCTGCAGGACAATCTCGTCATGCAGAACAATGTCATCGACAGCGCCTTCCGCAACGAGGTGCAGAAGCTGCTGTTTCTCGGTTCATCCTGCATCTATCCCAAATTCGCGGCGCAGCCGATCTCCGAGGACGCCTTGCTGACCGGGCCGCTCGAGCCCACCAACGAATGGTATGCGATCGCCAAGATCGCCGGGCTGAAACTGTGTCAGGCCTATCGGCGCCAGTACGGCGTCGACTACATCTCGGCGATGCCGACCAATCTCTACGGTCCGGGCGACAATTTCGACCTCAATTCCAGCCATGTCGTGCCCGCTCTGATGCGCAAGGCGCACGAGGCCAAGCGCGCCGGGCGCAAGAGCCTGGAGGTGTGGGGATCAGGCACGCCTATGCGTGAATTCCTGCATGTCGACGACGCCGCTGACGCGCTGGTCTGGCTGCTGAAGAATTATTCGGGCGACAGCCACATCAATGTCGGCTCGGGGGAAGACATCACCATTGCCGACCTTGCCCGCACCATCGTGTCGGTCGCCGGCGCCGATGCCGCAATAACATTCGATGCGACGAAGCCGGACGGCACGCCGCGCAAGCTGATGGACGTATCGCGTCTGTTCGCCACCGGCTGGCGCCCGCGCTACTCGCTGCGCAGCGGATTGGAACAGACCTATTCGTGGTTTCTCCAGCACGTCGAGACCGGCGATCTCCGCCTCGGCGCGGCCTGAAGCTGAATTGGCGAGCTCGGCATCAGGATTGGATGAGGCTGAGAACGACAGCCGATGAAAATACCGACGGCCAATCGAGGGATTGTCTGGATGGTGGGCGTGACAGGGATTGAACCTGTGACCCCTGCAATGTCAATGCAGTGCTCTCCCGCTGAGCTACACGCCCATCCGAAGCCGCGCATACACCATTTTTGGTTCGGCACGTCAATAGCGGGAAAGGGGAAAGAATGGCTGGCTTGCGGCGTCGGTCAAGACGCGACAAAAGCGCGTCAGGCGGCCTGCAGCATCTTTTCGACTTCGTTGACGAGGTCGCGCAGGTGGAACGGCTTCGATAGCACCTTGGCGTCTTTCGGCGCCTTGGAGTCAGGGTTCAGGGCGACGGCGGCGAAGCCGGTGATGAACATCACCTTGAGGTCAGGATCGATCTCGGTGGCGCGACGGGCGAGCTCGATGCCATCCATCTCGGGCATGACGATGTCGGTCAAAAGCAGCGAAAAAGGCTCCTCGCGCAGCCGCTCATAGGCACTGGCGCCATTGTCGAAATCGCTGACCTGATAACCGGCGCGCTCCAGCGCCTTGACGAGGAACCGGCGCATGTCGTCGTCGTCTTCCGCCAGCAGAATGCGTGCCATCTTGTCCCGTCCGAATCACCCAACCGACAATGCCGTGCGGCAAGCCCGTTAACCATGCTGTATATGAGGAGGTGACGGTAAACATCAAGTGAACGTTGGGCGCACAATCCTGATTTGGCTGGCGCTTCGGCGGCTGGACATGCGAGCGGCGAGGTGGCACTTTCCTATCATGATGCATTGGTATTCCCGGGTTCGTTCAAATTGAAAACGGCAGCCGAGGATTTTTCGGTCGTTCCACCCTTCGAAATCCGATCGGGCGCCGAACAGCGCGTTCCCTTCCTCTTCAACTCGCCGCATAGCGGCCGCTACTATCCGGACCGGTTCATGGCGATGGCCAAGCTGGACCGCAACGCGATCCGTCGCTCCGAGGACTGCTATGTCGAGGAATTGTTCGGCGGTGCCGTCGCGCTAGGGGCGCCGATGCTGGCGGCAAACTTCCCGCGTGCCTATCTCGACGTCAACCGGGAGCCGTGGGAACTCGACCCGCGCATGTTCGCCGAACCGGTGCCGTCATTCTGCAACATCCGCTCAGCGCGGGTGGCCGGCGGACTCGGCACCGTGCCCAAGCTTGTAGGCGAGGGGCTCGACATCTATTCCGGCCGCTTGCCGCTGGCGGAAGCCGTGGCGCGCATCGAAGCGGTCTACAAGCCCTATCACGAGACGCTGAAACGGCTCTTGACCAGAACCCATGCGCGCTTCGGCTATGCCGTGCTGATTGACTGCCACTCGATGCCGGCAAGCATAAGGGTCGGCGACAGCGGATTGCGGCCGGATTTCATCGTCGGCGACCGTTTCGGCATCTCGGCCGCGGCGGCGTTGACCGAAACCGCGATCGGCCTGCTCACCGGCATGGGCTACAGCGTCGCCCACAACAAGCCCTATGCCGGAGGCTTCATCACGGAGCACTATGGCCGCCCAGTGCGCCATCTGCATGCGCTGCAGATCGAGGTCAATCGGGGGCTCTACATGAATGAGCGGACGTTCCAGAGATCATCTGGTTTCGACGCCCTGGCGGACGATCTGGCGCGGTTTTCAGCCGAACTGATGGCGATGCCCGATCACAATTTCATGGATCTGCCTCTGGCCGCAGAATAGCGCCGGAATCGCGGCACTCGCCGCTCATGCGGCGGCACAAAAAAAGACCGCATCGTTTGCACGACACGGTCGAAGTCTAGGGAGGAAACGCCCAAGGAGGGCATGGACAGGAACCCTGTCCGAGAACAAACGTATTGTGCGCTGCACAAATGTCAAGGCGCGTTCCGGGTTTTTTAATTCACTGTGAAGTGGAAATTGCATTTCCACGATGATTGCGTTGCATTCGAGCAACAGTTAGCGTCCAGCGAAAGGCTCCGAACGCCCTTGTTTCGGCATAAAACCGAGGGCTAACGGGCATCTCAAACATGCTGGAGCGGGAGAATCAGTTGGACGTCAGCATCGAGTTCATGCGGCGCGTTGCGCATGCCGCCGCAGCCGAGACCTTGCCGCGCTTCCGCAATCAGGGCGCGGTCACCAACAAGGAGCGCGGCAGCTTCGACCCCGTCACCGAGGCCGACCGCGAGGCCGAGCGGGCCATCCGGGCGCTGATCAACGCGCAATACCCCGATCACGGCATCCTCGGCGAGGAGCATGGCAGCGAAAACATCTCCAGCCGGCATGTCTGGGTGATCGATCCGATCGATGGAACACGCGCCTTCATCTCCGGCCTGCCGGTATGGGGAACACTGGTCGGGCTGACGGTCGACGGCGATGCCGTCGCCGGCATGATGTCGCAGCCCTTCACCGGCGAGCTGTTCTACGCCAATGCCTCCGGCTCGCATTATGAAGGTCCGGGTGGCCCGCGAAAACTCGCGACGCGCAAGACGACGAATCTCGCCGAGGCGACGCTGTTCACTACCACGCCGGCGCTGTTCAAGGGAGACGCGCGCCTGCGCTATGACGTATTCGAGAAGCAGGTCCAGCTCGCCCGTTACGGCACCGACTGCTATGCCTTCGCCATGGTGGCCGCGGGCAGCGTCGATATCGTCGCCGATCCCGGATTGAAACCCTACGACATCGTCGCACTGATCCCGATCATCGAGAAGGCAGGCGGCGTCGTCACCACTTTCGAGGGCGGACCGGCGGAAAAGGGCGGCGACATCCTGGCGGCGGCGACACCGGAACTGCACGCGGCGGCGATGGCGGCGCTGCGCGGCTAGGCATCCGGTGCACCCGCGCGTCTGGTTTTGCGCAAATCCGACGGAAACCGCGGTACGGTTCCAAAGTGCGTCGCGCGTTGAATGGGGGCGCGCTCGCATTTTTTGTATGTCGTTATCGTACAACCGCTGCGCACCTTCGACATGCATTAGCTATCGGCAGGCCAAGCGTCCGAGAGACGCAGGCCCCACAAAATGAGCGCGAAAGAGATAAGGCCGGTCGGCGCGGACGAATACGCCACACCTTTGATCACAGCTTCCTGAAAGGCGCTTCCGTGGAAGGCTCCGGCCGCTAACGGCATAGTCTCGTTGCCGGCCGCCCAGGCGCTGGCGATCACGTAGGCGGCCAGGATCGCCAAAGCCGAATAGATCAGCAGCCAGAATGCAATCCGCGACGTCGCCGCGCCGAGATTGAGCCTAGACCATGTGAGGCCTAGCGCCAGCAAGAGAACGCCCTCCAGGGCGCTGAGCGTGTGCGCGGACAGTCCGAGCCGCGGTGCGGCGAGATACGGTATTGCAAACCCTTGGAATGACGAAAACAGCAGCAGCGCGACGCCAATCTGCAGTAGCCGATGCCCCTGACGTGACAGCGTGTTTGATGCGTTCATGGTCGTTTTTCTCCCGGCGAATGGCCTCCAACCTCTTTGGCAGCAAGCTAGCGCTCGATGCCTGAACGGGAATAAGGGGGCACGCTGCGCCGGACAAGCGACCCGTGCGGGCTTTGTTGGCGGGCGCCGCGAAGCGGTCAAACAGCGTCGCCGGTTCCGGGGATGAAGGCATCGAATGCCGCAAGCAACTGCTCGCGATAGAGGTCGGCTTCCTGGAGGATCTCATGGCGGGCGCCGTCGATCATCACTAGCGAGCCGACGCGCAGACGTCTCGCATAGGCTTCGACTGCCCTGGTCGAGACAACTTGGTCGGCGCCGGCGGCGATCATCAGCAAGGGCACCTGGATCTTGGCCATGAAATCCGGGTCGCTGACGATCAAGGATGCCTCCGTGGCCGCCTTCAGCCAGCGGATCGTCGGTCCGCCGAGCGCCAGCTGCGGATAGGTTTCGTAGATCAGCGTGTTGCGCCGATAGCGCGCCGGGTCGCTGGTCAGCTTGTTCATGGCGAAGGGCACCGATTCCTTCGGCCGCGGCCCCCATGCGGCATAGAGCCGGCCGAGGCCGAGAAGGCAGAACAGCGAACAGATGCGGCGAACGGTTATTACCGAAACCGGCAGGTCGGGCACTGTGAAGAACGGTGCGATCAGCACCATGCGGCGCACGCGGTTCGCCATCGAGGGCGCGGCGAGCAGCGCAATCACCGCGCCAGCCGAATGGGCCAGTATGTAGTAGGGTCCTCGGCAATCGGGCAGCACGATCTCTTCGAAGAACTGCTCCAGATCGCCGGTGTAGTCGAAGAAGCTCTGGACGTAGCCGCGCTGTCGGTTGCCGATCATCCGGTCGGAAGCGCCCTGGCCGCGCCAGTCGAGGGTTGCCACGCCAAAGCCCCGGTCGGCAAGGTTGCGAATGGTCTCGAAATACTTCTCGATGCACTCGTTGCGGCCGGTCAGGACGACGACGGTGCCCTTCATGGGGCGGGCAACCGCGGCAAACAGCCCATAGCGGATCTTCTTGCCGTCGCGCGTGGTGAAGAAGCCACCGGCTGCGTTTTCCGGCAGCGGATTGCCCGGAGTTTCATGGAAGACGGGGGTCTGGTGGAAAAGATCGGTCATACGGTGTTTGGCTGGTGTCGGGGCCGACGGGCGCAAGTCAGGCATAAACGCCCATGCGCCAAAAGCAAAGGAATTCGGGACGCCGGGGAGCTCGACAGGCAGCGAAGAAATAAGGCCGGAAGCAGCCTTGGGCGTACTCCCGGCCTCTGTCGACCCGGGAGGAAGGGACGTTGCACCCGGTTCGGCCTCGTCGTGTCGCCTTTTTCGCGACCTGTTCGTTATCTCGAGAACAGTTTTAATGCCGCTTGGCTGAACGCTCGCCGAAGCCACGGTTCATCTGCCGTTCATCGGCATCGGGACGTCGGCCGGGACCGGTCCTGTTTGGACGCGGGAAAATCTTGAAATGCCGTCGTCCGCTTCCCAAATTTGTCATGCGGTCGCCAATGTCGGGGCCGCTGGCCCATCCGGAACGCTGTTACGGGTTTCGCACCGGCCATACGCAACCTTGTTGCTCAACAGGAGAACACATCATGCGTCACGTTGATTTTTCCCCGCTCTACCGTTCGACCGTCGGTTTCGACCGGCTGTTCACCATGCTCGACTCGCTTGCGCAGCCGGAAGGCCAGACGTATCCGCCTTACAACATCGAGCGCACGGGCGAGGATGCCTATCGCATCTCGATGGCTGTGGCCGGCTTCTCGGAAGATGAGATTTCGATCGAAGCTCACCGCAATGTGCTGACCGTCAAGGGTGAGCGCAAGGAGGAAGGCAATGGCGAAGGCTCCGAACTGCTCTATCGCGGTATCGCCAGCCGAGCCTTCGAGCGCCGCTTCCAGCTTGCCGATCACGTCGAGGTTGTCGGCGCCGCGCTGAAGAACGGGCTGCTCTCCGTCGACCTCAAGCGCAACATCCCCGAAGAGCTGAAGCCGCGCAAGATCGCGATCACCTCGGCTCCGGCCAAGGCCAAGCAGATCGAGGCCAAGACTGCCGCCTAAGCCAGGCAGCTACGTTCTCCGGGGACGCCAACTCCCCGGGAAGAAAGGGCGGTGCAGCAATGCGCCGCTCTTTTTGCTGGGTAAGGCTTGCTATCCGGCGAGCAGGTAGCCGAAACGGTCGACCTCGTCGGGCGTGGTCGCGAAGCTGGTGACGAAGCGGTAGAGCGCTTCGTCCTCGCCGATGTGGCCGTCGTAGCCGAGCGGCCTGTGCCAGTCGTGGAAGGCCGCGCCTGCCGCTTGCATGCTTTCGGCCTCGGCCTTTTTCATGACCGCGAAGACCTCGTTCGCCTGCGGCAGCCAGGCCAGCCGGGCGGAAGGGGAATCTTCTATCGCCGCGGCAAGCCGTGCCGCCATCGCATTGGCGTGCCGTGCCGTATCGAGCCATAGCCCACCCCTGAAATAAGCATCGAATTGCGCGGCGATGAAACGCGATTTCGAGAACAGCTGGGCCGCGCGCTTGCGCAAAAAGGCCAATTCCTTGGCTCGCTCGAGGTCGAACAGCACGATCGCCTCGGCGCACCAACAGCCATTCTTGGTGCCGCCGAAGGAGAGGATGTCGATACCGTGCTTCCAGGTCATTTCGGCCGGCGTCGTTTCCAGCGCGACGAGCGCATTGGCAAAGCGGGCCCCGTCCATGTGCAGCGGCAGTCCATGCTGCTTTGCGATCGCCGAAATCCTGGCGATTTCGTTCAGCGTGTAGACGGTTCCGACCTCGGTCGACTGAGTGATCGAAACGGCAACCGGCCGCCCGGAATGGACGTTTTCGGGTGCGAAACGGTCCACCGCCCGTTCCAGATTGCCGGCATCGATTTTGCCGAGCGCGCCTTCGACTGTATAAAGCCGCGAACCGCCGGTGAAATATTCCGGTGCACCGCATTCGTCCTCGATGACGTGCGATTCGCGATGGCAGAAGGAAATGCCGCCTGGCTTGTTATAGGTAGTCAGCGACAGCGAATTGGCAGCGGTGCCGGTGGCGACGAAAAACACCGCGACTTCGCATTCGAAGATCTCATTGAAGCGCTGGTAAACTGCCTTGTCGAGGACGCCGTCGCCATAAGCGGTGGAGAAGCCCTCGGCATGGGCCGAGAGGCCGGCAGCGATACGGGGATGGGCGCCTGCCCAATTGTCGGAAGCGAAAATCATGCGTCTGCCTATGCTGGGGAAATCGGGGCGAGCTTGGCCGCTTTCGCATGCCGGCCGCAAGGGGCAGACACCGAAAATCCGCTAAAGCCAGCGAAACGCATGAGCGTACATGCAGCGACGAAAGGTTACGCTGATACCGCGTTCCGCGCAATTTTCTGTGGCGAAAGCTTCAAGAATTTTGTGAATCGGTCTTGTGTGCATCCAAAATTTCTGTCATAAAAATTTAGGACAGTAGTGCTGTCTTATTTTGTCGCACAAAACTGCCCGCATTGGCATTATGATTGCGCCTCTGCGGCCATTGCCGCGAGCGACAGCTAGACAGCCTGGCTCTGGCCTGTACGAATACCATATGCGAACGATGCGGAAAGCCGCACGGTCGGCAAGAATTTCGCAAGACGTGCCGCAAGATTGAAAGGGGAGCCACGCGCTTCCCGACGGAAACCAGCGCCCGAAGGGGACGGAACGGAGGACAGGACGATGACGGACATGACGCCATCTGCGACGAAGGCCGCGCAGACGAAAGCGGCAGCCGTCAAAAATCCGTCTCTGACCAATATTTGGCGAACCAACACCGGCTATGCCGCGCGCGGCCTCTACGATCCGCGCAACGAGCATGATGCCTGCGGCGTCGGCTTCATCGTCAACATGAAGGGCGTGAAGTCGCACCAGATCGTCGAGGACGGCCTTGCCGTGCTCGAAAACCTGACGCATCGCGGCGCGGTCGGCGCCGATCCGCTGATGGGCGACGGCGCCGGCGTGCTGGTGCAACTGCCGGACCGCTTCTTCCGTGAGGAGATGGCCAAGCAAGGGGTCGAACTGCCGAAGCCCGGCCACTATGCCGTCGGCCAGGTGTTCATGCCGCGCGACCCGGAGCTGCAGGCGCATATCGAAGGCATCATCGCCGAGGTGGCGCAACTCGAGGGCCAGCCGCTGCTCGGCTTTCGCGACGTGCCGGTCGACAATTCGTCGCTGTCCAAGGCGCCCGACATCGCCGCTTCCGAGCCGGTGCACCGGCAGGTGTTCCTGGGCCGCGGCGCCGAGATCGAGAACGACGACGATTACGAGCGGCGGCTCTACATCCTGCGCAAGGTCATTTCCGGACGTATCCACGAGGAGACCAAAGGCGTCGACAACGGCTTCTATGTCGTCTCGATGTCGTCGCGGACCATCGTCTACAAGGGCATGTTCCTGGCCTATCAGGTCGGAGCCTACTACAAGGACCTCACCGACCCGCGTTTCGAGACGGCGCTGATCCTGGTCCACCAGCGCTTCTCGACCAACACGTTCCCGTCGTGGAAGCTGGCGCATCCCTACCGCATGGTCGCCCACAATGGCGAGATCAACACGTTGCGCGGCAACGTCAACTGGATGGCGGCGCGCCAAGCTTCGGTCGATTCCGAACTGTTCGGCAACGACATCTCGAAACTGTGGCCGATCTCCTACGAAGGGCAGTCGGACACCGCCTGCTTCGACAATGCGCTCGAATTCCTGACGCAGGGCGGCTATTCGCTCGCCCACGCCATGATGATGCTGATCCCGGAAGCCTGGGCCGGCAACAAGCTGATGGGTCAGGACCGCAAAGCCTTCTATGAGTATCACGCAGCCCTGATGGAGCCGTGGGACGGGCCGGCGGCGGTTGCCTTCACCGACGGCCGCCAGATCGGTGCCACGCTCGACCGCAACGGGCTGCGGCCGGCGCGCTACATCGTTACCGATGACGACCGCGTCATCATGGCCTCGGAAGCCGGCGTGCTGCCGGTGCCGGAGGAAAGGATCGTCAAGAAGTGGCGGCTGCAGCCCGGCCGCATGCTGCTGATCGACCTGGACAAGGGCCGCATCGTTTCCGACGAGGAGATCAAGTCGGAGATCGCGACCAGGCACCCCTACAAGAGCTGGCTCGCCAACACCCAGCTCATCCTCGAAGATTTGAAGCCGGTCGAGCCGCGCGCCCTGCGCAGGGACGTCAGCCTGCTCGACCGCCAGCAGGCGTTCGGCTACACCCAGGAAGACACCAAGCTGCTGATGTCGCCGATGGCGACCACCGGCCAGGAAGCAGTCGGCTCGATGGGCACCGACACGCCGATTTCGGCGATGTCGGACAGATCGAAGCTGCTCTACACCTATTTCAAGCAGAATTTCGCCCAGGTCACCAACCCGCCGATCGACCCGATCCGCGAGGAACTGGTGATGAGCCTGGTGTCCTTCATCGGGCCGCGGCCCAACATCTTCGACCTGGTCGGCAATTCGCGCCGCAAGCGGCTCGAAGTGCGCCAGCCAATCCTGACCAATGGCGATCTCGAAAAGATCCGCTCCATCGGTCACACCGAGGACCGTTTCGACACCAAGACGATCGACATCACCTATGCTTCGAATGAAGGCGCGGCCGGCATGCAGGGCGCTATAGACCGGCTATGCGAGCGCGCCGAGGCGGCGGTCGCCGGCGGCTACAACATCATCATACTGTCGGACCGTCAGCTCGGCCCGGACCGCATCGCCATTCCGGCGCTGCTGGCAACGGCGGCCGTGCATCATCATTTGATCCGCAAGGGATTGCGCACCTCGGTCGGGCTCGTCGTGGAATCCGGCGAGCCGCGCGAGGTGCATCATTTCTGCTGTCTCGCCGGCTACGGCGCCGAGGCGATCAATCCCTATCTCGCTTTCGACACGCTGCTCGACATGCACAAGCGTGGCGAATTGCCAGCGGAGGTCGATGCCTACGAGGTCGTCTCCCGCTACATCAAGTCGATCGGCAAGGGCATCCTGAAGGTGATGTCCAAGATGGGCATCTCGACTTATCAGTCCTATTGCGGCGCGCAGATCTTCGATGCCATTGGGCTGAAGTCGGAGTTCGTGCACAAGTACTTCACCGGTACGGCGACGCTGATCGAAGGCGTCGGGCTGGACGAGATCGCCGCCGAAACGGTCAGCCGTCACACCGACGGCTTCGGCAACGACCCGGTGCTGCGCAACAGCCTCGAGGTCGGCGGCGAATACATGTTCCGCATGCGCGGCGAGGCCCATATCTGGTCGCCCGACGCAGTGGCGACCTTGCAGCACGCTGTGCGCCAGGGCTCGTGGGAGACGTTCAAGGACTATTCCGCCCAGATCGACAGCGAGACGGCGCAGGCGCAGACCATTCGCGGCATGTTCAAGATCAAGCTTGCGCAAGAGACCGGGCGCAAGAAGGTCGAACTCGACGAGGTGATGCCGGCGGCCGATATCGTCAAGCGCTTCTCGACCGGGGCGATGTCCTTCGGCTCGATCTCCAGGGAAGCGCACACGACGCTGGCGCGCGCCATGAACGCCATCGGCGGCAAGTCGAATACCGGCGAGGGCGGCGAAGAGGCCGACCGCTATCTGCCACTGCCGGGCGGCGGCAAGAACCCCGAACGCTCGGCGATCAAGCAGGTCGCTTCGGGACGCTTTGGCGTCACTGCCGAATATCTGGTCAATTCCGACATGATGCAGATCAAGGTCGCGCAAGGGGCAAAGCCCGGCGAGGGCGGCCAGCTGCCGGGCCACAAGGTCGACGCAACCATAGCCAAGGTCAGGCATTCGACGCCGGGCGTCGGCCTGATCTCGCCGCCGCCGCATCATGACATCTATTCGATCGAGGATCTGGCGCAGCTCATCTACGACCTGAAGAACGTCAATCCGGCGGCCGACGTATCGGTCAAGCTGGTCTCGGAAGTCGGCGTCGGCACGGTTGCGGCCGGCGTCGCCAAGGCGCGTGCCGACCACATCACCATATCAGGCTATGACGGCGGCACCGGCGCTTCGCCGCTGACCTCGCTCAAGCATGCCGGCAGCCCGTGGGAGATGGGCCTTGCCGAGACGCACCAGACGCTGGTGCTCAACGGCCTCAGGTCGCGCGTCGCGCTGCAGGTCGATGGCGGCCTGCGCACAGGGCGTGACGTCATCATCGGCGCGCTGCTCGGCGCCGACGAGTTCGGCTTCTCGACCGCGCCACTGATCGCGGCCGGCTGCATCATGATGCGCAAGTGCCATCTCAACACCTGCCCGGTCGGCGTCGCGACGCAGGACCCGGTGCTGCGCAAGCGCTTCAAGGGCACGCCCGAGCACGTCATCAACTTCTTCTTCTATGTGGCGGAAGAGGTGCGGGCGCTGCTTGCCGAGATGGGCTACACCCATCTCGACCAGATCATCGGCGACACCGACCTTCTGGAAAAGCGCGAGCTGATCCAGCACTGGAAGGCGCGCGGACTCGACTTCAGCAAGATGTTCTACAAGCCCGATGCGCCACACGAGGCGGTGCACTGGACCGAGCGGCAGAAGCATCCGATCGACGACGTGCTCGATCGCAAGCTGATCGAACTGGCAAAGCCGGCGCTTGAAGCCAGGCAGCCGGTCGGCATCGAACTGCCGATCCGCAACGTCGACCGTTCGACCGGCGCCATGCTGTCGGGCGAGGTGGCAAAGCGCTTCAAGCACAAGGGCCTGCGCGAGGACACGATCTCGGTGAAGCTCACCGGCACGGCCGGCCAATCCTTTGGGGCCTTTCTGGCGCGCGGGATTTCGTTCGAACTGGTGGGCGCTGCCAATGACTATGTCGGCAAGGGTCTGTCGGGCGGCCGCATCGTCATCCGCCCGCCGGAGAACACGAAAATCGTTGCTGCCGAGTCCATTATTGTCGGCAATACCGTGCTCTACGGCGCAACCGAGGGCCAGGCCTATTTCTGCGGCGTTGCCGGAGAGCGTTTTGCTGTGCGCAATTCGGGTGTCGCCGCGGTCGTTGAAGGCGTCGGCGACCACGGTTGCGAATACATGACCGGCGGTATCGTCGTCGTCATCGGCCAGACCGGCCGCAACTTCGCCGCCGGCATGTCGGGCGGCGTCGCCTATGTGCTCGACGAGGCGGGCGATTTCGCCGAACGCTGCAACATGGCGATGGTCGAGCTGGAGCCGGTTCCGGAAGAGGACGACCTGATGGAAAAGCTGCTCCACCATGGCGGCGATCTCGACCATAAGGGCCGTGTCGACGTATCGGGCGATATGACCAGCCACGACGAGGAGCGGCTCTACCAGCTGATCTCCAACCACGTCCACTACACGGGCTCGGTACGAGGTCGCGAAATCCTCGACGATTGGGCGACTTTCCGGCCGAAATTCCGGAAGATCATGCCGGTCGAATACCGCCGCGCGCTGATCGAGATGGAGCGGATGCGCATGAACGTGGCGGCGGAATAGATTTGGAAATTGCCGGGGGCCCATGCGTCCTGGCAACCATCTTCATCAACAATCCTGACCTCGGACTGAAGGTTGCCACGGCTGCCTTATGAGGTTAACGGGTGCGTCGCCAGGCGTACCTTCCGGACAGCAGGGACTGGACTATGGGCAAGGTAACAGGGTTTCTCGAGATCGACCGGCAGGTGCACAAGTACCAGCCGGCTTCCGACCGCATCCGGCATTTCCGTGAGTTCACGCTGCCGATGTCGGACAAGGAGGTCGAGAAACAGGCTGCGCGCTGCATGGATTGCGGCATTCCGTATTGCCATGGACCGACCGGCTGCCCGATCCACAACCAGATCCCCGACTGGAACGACCTCGTCTACAATGGCGACTGGGAAAACGCGATCCGCAACCTGCATTCGACCAACAATTTTCCGGAGTTTACCGGCCGCATCTGCCCCGCACCTTGCGAGGAAGCCTGCACGCTGAACCTCGAGGATATTCCGGTCGCCATAAAGACGATCGAGCAGGCGATTGCCGACAAAGCCTATGAAACCGGCCATATCCGGCCCTATCCGCCGGAACGGAAGACCGGCAAGCGCGTCGCGATCATCGGCTCGGGGCCGGCGGGAATGGCGGCTGCCCAGCAACTCGGCCGCGCCGGCCATGACGTTCACGTCTATGAGCGCGAGAGCCGGCCGGGCGGGCTGATGCGCTACGGTATCCCCGACTTCAAGATCGAGAAGCATTATATCGACCGGCGCATCGAGCAGATGCAGGGCGAAGGTGTCAGCTTCCATTGTGGCGTCAATGTCGGCGTCGACAAGCCGGTAGCCGAACTGCTCGCCGAATATGACGCGGTCCTCTATTGCGGCGGTTCCGAAACACCGCGTCCGGCCAACATCCCTGGCGACGATCTCGACGGCGTGCACGACGCGATGCCGTATCTGGTTCAGCAGAACAAGCGTATCGGCGGCGAGCCGATCCAGTCGGTGGCATGGCCGTCGCGCCCGATCGTCGCCGGCGGCCAGCACGTCGTCGTCGTCGGCGGCGGCGACACTGCCTCCGACTGCGTCGGTACCGCCTTCCGCCAGGGCGCGGTGCGCGTCACCCAGCTCGACATCCGGCCGCAGCCGCCGGAAAAGGAGGACAAGCTGTCGGTCTGGCCCTACTGGGCGACCAAGATGCGCACGTCGTCCTCGCAGGCCGAAGGCGCCGAGCGCGAATTCCAGGTGGCGACGCTTGAATTCATTGGCGAAGACGGCCAGCTGACCGGGGTAAAATGCTGCGAAGTCGACGAAAAGCGCAAGCCGATCGCGGGCACGGAATTCGTCATCCGCGCCGATCTCGCTTTCATCGCCATCGGCTTTGCCGGGCCAGCCGCTCGCGGGCCGGTCTCGGAACTCGACGGGCAGATGAAGATCGTCACCGACAGCCGCCGCTCGAAGAATGTCGAGGCCAATGACCGGGACTACAGGACCAGCGTCGAAAAGCTCTATGCGGCGGGCGACGTGCGGCGCGGCCAGTCGCTGGTCGTCTGGGCGATCCGCGAGGGCCGCCAGGCGGCGCGTGCAATCGACGAGGCGCTGATGGGATCGAGCGTGCTGCCGCGCTGAGCCCGTTCCGAAACTCTACAGAAAGAGGCGCCAGCTTTACTGCCGGATCGCCGTCGTCGTATCGGATGCGGCCGCCGTCGCAGGCTGTGTCTTGGGCGGCCAGGAGAAATCGTCAGCGCGGCCCGGTGAGGCGTCGGGCGCCTTGCCCTCGACGATCAGCCTTTCCCCCGGCAAATTCTTGTCAGCTTTTGCCGGCGGGGCGGCGCCGAGAAGTTCCGAACCGCCGTCCAGCGCCGGATCGCTGAGCAGCATCGGCACGGTGCGATCGACAGCTATCGGCGCGGCAGCAGGTGCCGGCGCCTCGACGGGAGCGCCGGCCGGGGCAGAAGCCGTCACCACGCTTCCCGGCGCGGCCAGCCCCAGGATCTTCATCAGCGGCTTTTCGGTATAGAAGGCGAGCTTGCGCTTGCCGGCCTTCGACATGTTGATGCCGTCGTCGGAGCGCAGGCGCACCGATTGGCCGTTGATGTCCGGTCCGCTGGTGATGAAGGCGCCGTTCTCGTCGACAAACCCGTCCCAGACGTCGACGAATTCGCCGCCGTGGCTTTCGGCGGACGAGCGGAAGATATCGTTGAAGGCCAGCATGTCGGAGGTCATTTTCGAGACCCGGAAGGCCGGCATGCCAACCCACAAATACGGCACCTTGGTTGCGGCGATGGCCTTGCCGAACGCATCGGTCCGGCGCTCGTATTCCTTGGTCCAGTTCTCGGATCGCGGCTGCTCGCGCACATCGCCGACGCGCATCTGCTGCCGGTCGTTGGATCCGAGCATGACGACGACGGCTGCCGGTTTTTCGGCAGCGATCAGCGACTTGACCTGTTCTGGCCAGTTGTAGACATCGTCACGCACGAAGCCGGACGATCCGTTGGCACGGACGACGATCCTGACGCCGGTGTTTTCGGCAAAGGCGGCGTCGAGCCCCTCAGCCAGCCCAGACGCCATGAAATCGCCGACCACCAGAACGACGCGTGCATCCGGCGCCTTCTCGGCCACTGGGGTTGTCGGCTCGGCCGGCGGCGGCCGGCGAACTGACCGGGGCTTTCTCAGCTTGGGCCTAGGCTTTGTTCTCTGGAATTCTCTCTGGAATTCGGGCGGCGGCTGCTCAAACCGCTCGCTTCTGCGCGGAAACAACAGGTCGCGCAGCGACCAGCCACGACTTTCCGGCTCCTGCGCCATGGCCGAGGTATGAAAGGCACTGGCGGCGCCGACTGCCAGAACGGCGATCGCCAGAACCAGAATCGGCACGCGACGAACAATTAACCGGATGCGCGCAGCCGAAACCAATCACCCTCTCCATCCCGTAACCGGCTCTAGTTCTGCCTGAGCCATTTGAGCACTTCCTTGCTAGGATACCCGTCCTGGGTCAAGCCGGCCTTTGCCTGGAAGGCCATGATGGCGGTTTTCGATCCGTCACCGATCTTGCCGTCGAACTTGCCGTCGTAAAAGCCGTGCTCGGAAAGTCGCTTCTGAAGCTCCTGCCTTTCCTCGAAGGAGAGCTTGGTAAACGGTCGCTTCCAGTCCTGCACAAGCCCGCCATAGCCGGCGATTTCGTCGGCAAGAAGGCCCACGGCGAGCGCATATTTGTCAGCATTGTTGTAACGCTTGATGACCGAGAAATTCGTGATCATCAGGAAAGCCGGCCCGCCGCGGCCGCCGGGCAGCTTCAACGTCGCCTTGTCGGCACCGTTCTTGAACGGCTTGCCGTTGGCACGGGTGACGCCCAGCGCCTGCCATTGCGACAGCGACTTCGAGCCTCCGGGCAGCTTCTTGCCGTCCGGAAGGCTGACTTCATAGCCCCAGGTCTTGCCTGCCTGCCAGCCGTTCTTCCGCAGCAAATTGGCGGCTGTCGCCAGTGCGTCGGGAATAGAATTCCAGATGTCGCGCTTGCCGTTGCCGTCCATATCGACCGCATAGGACAGGTAGCTGGTAGGGATGAACTGGGTATGGCCCATCGCGCCGGCCCATGAGCCGCTGAGATGGCTTTCGTCGATGTCGCCGGTTTGCAGGATCTTCAGCGCCGCGATCAGCTGGGTGCGGGCAAATTTCGCTCGCTTGGGGTCCGCATAACCAAGCGTCGCCAGCGAGCGCACGACATTGCGCATGATATCATCGCGCTTGAGGGTTTCGCCGTAGTTCGATTCCATCGACCAGATGGCCAGCAGGATGTAGCGGTCGACGCCGTATCTTGCCTCGATCCTGTCCAGCCAAGGCTTCCATTTCCTTGCCATTTGCTGGCCGACGGCGACCGACTGGTCATGGACGCGGTTGTCGAAATAATCCCAGGCGGGTGCGGTGAATTCGGGCTGAGTACGAGCCTTTTCCAGCACCACCGGGTCAGCATCGTTGATGCCCTTGAATGCCTGGTCGTAGACGGAGCCGGAAACGCCGCTCGCCACGGCGGTAGCACGGAAGCTGGCGACCCATTGGCGGAAGCCGGCATCGGCAAAAGCCGGCCCGCTGGGCATGAGCAAAGCAAGCGAGAGGCTGGCGGCCGTCAGGACGCTGGTGAAGCGCCTTGCGGCGTTGCGAACGGACATCTTTTCCTCCTTCTTCATCTCAGGAAGACTATTCATCGCCGAACCCGGTTAGCATTTGGTTTACCATAGGTGCCGTGCGGGGTGAAAAGATGCGTCAATGCTTTACCAGCTGAGATTTATGACCCACCGTTCAGTAATCCTCGATTTCGGCATGAAAATGTCTCGAATCGGGATTGCCGAACAGGCATGCAAATGGATAATTGGCACATGAAGAGAGTTCGCAAGGCAGTGTTCCCGGTTGCCGGTCTCGGCACGCGCTTTCTCCCTGCTACCAAGGCCATTCCCAAGGAAATGCTGACGGTCGTCGACAGGCCGGTCATCCAGTATGTGGTCGATGAGGCGCGCGATGCCGGGATCGAGCATTTCATCTTCGTGACCGGCCGCAACAAGGCGGTCATCGAGGATCACTTCGATGTCCAGTTCGAGCTCTACGACACGCTTGCGCAGCGCGGCAAGGACGACCAGCTCGCCCGCCTGCAGCGGCTGCAGCCGGCGCCGGGGCAGACCAGCTTCACCCGCCAGCAGGTACCACTCGGCCTTGGTCACGCCGTCTGGTGCGCGCGCGAGCTTGTCGGCGACGAGCCCTTTGCGCTGCTGTTACCCGACATGATCATGCAGTCGGAAAAAAGCTGCATGAAGGATATGGTCGAGCTTTACGCCGAGACCGGCAACAACATCGTCGCCGTGCAGGAATGCGATCCGGCCGAGGCGCACAAATACGGCATTGTCGGCCGCGGCGATGACGCACATCACGGTTTCCGCATCACCGGCATGGTGGAAAAGCCGAAGACCGGCACGGCGCCGTCGAACCTCTACATCAACGGACGCTACATCCTGCAGCCTGAGATATTCAAGATACTCGAAGGCCAGGAAAAAGGCGCCGGCAACGAGATCCAGCTCACCGATGCAATGCTGAAACTGCAGAAACAACAGCCCTTCTACGGCTATCATTATCGCGGGCGCACGTTCGACTGCGGCTCGCCCGAAGGCTTCGTCGAGGCCAACGTTGCCTTCGCGCTGTGGCGCAGCGACATGAATGCAAGCATGGCCGGTGTCATTCGCACACTTCTCGACGAACTCGCGCCGTCAGAGCGCCGCGGCCTAGCCTTATAGTGTCAGCACCGGTTGCCGCGCTGGTCGGCAAAAGCGCGCCGCGTTCGATCGGCCTCATGCGACGCGCTTAGGCTCTTGTTTTATGCCAGTCGTTATCGCAAAACCGCTGCACACCTTTGCGCGACATGCATTTAGCGCTGCAACTTCACGCCAACGAAAATGCTATTGGCCGTGTAGTCGCGCCCAACCAGGTTGCTGGTCAGTTTTTCAGTCCTGGCGCGGGTGGTTAGCCCGGTGTAGCGGTTCAGCCACCACGTCAGCCCTGCCTCGGCGCTCAGCGTCAAATCATGATCGTCGGAGCCGGTATAGTCGCGCCATTCAAGGCCGAGAGCGGCATTTCCGGTCAGGTTGGCGCGGATCTGCCGCTCGCCCGTGAGGCTGCCGGAATAGAGCATGGAGCCGCTTTCGCCCGCATTCGTCGTGTTCTCGGCGGTCGTCTGTGCGGTGAGCCCGATCGTGGTGCCGCGTTCCGGCGACCATTTGAGATCGGCATTGACCGTCGCGCCCGAAATCGCCGGCAGGGCGTCGTCGTCGATGGCTTCGCGCAGCCATCCGACCGAGAACTCGCCGGTAAGCTTCTCGCGGAGATCGAGCTCGACGCCGGCCCGTGCGCCAAGCCTGGTCGAGGAGCGCTGGAAGCCGTTTGGATCGACGCGCAAATCATAAGCGCGCCGGCCGATCTCGATTTCGGTGAACGGCGTGATGGCAGGCGAGATCTCGTAACCAGTGCGCAAAATGGCCGTGTAGAGCGTCGAGTCGCGGCCCTTCTGCGACAGTGATCCGCCCGACGAAAGCTTAGCGTCGCCAAAGATGTCGTGCTCGACCGCGCCGGTCAGCGCGAAGCGCATCTTGCCGGCATCCTTCTCGACGGCGAGACTGCCGTTCACTGTCTGGCGCACCGGCTGGCCAACGGCGCCGACGACTGCGTCCGGCGCCGAGGCCGATTCGGGCACGGCCTCATAGCCCAGCTTGGCGATGGCGCGCAGATCATTGTCGAGATCGATGTTGAGTGTGCCGTCGACGTGGCCTTGCGCCTCGTGAATGTCATAGCCGGACAAGGTTTCGCGGAAGAT
Source organism: Mesorhizobium sp. M1142 (assembly GCF_040318565.1). NCBI lineage: Bacteria > Pseudomonadati > Pseudomonadota > Alphaproteobacteria > Hyphomicrobiales > Phyllobacteriaceae > Mesorhizobium > Mesorhizobium sp. M1142. The sequence continues at coordinate 42,039 of NZ_JAMYMK010000018.1, read as the reverse complement.
GCCATAGCCCTCAACCGTCGCTGAATTCTCCTGCCAATCGGAGACGGCGTTGAAGCGCAGCGTCGTTTCCGACAGCAGGGCCGGCTTGCCGAGGCTGCTCGAATCGGCGTTTGTCGAAGACGTCAGGCCTTGCTCGAGCGTCGGCCGGATCACGAACGAGCCGAGCTTGATGCCGGTGGCGGCGAACGGGTCGTCCTCGTTCTTTTTGTTCTGGCCTTCGATGGCTTCGGTGCGCTCGGCGCCGGGGTCGAGCCTGAGCCTTTCGGCGGAATCGATGGTCACCGCACGGCGGTTAGCCGTATCCTGCTCGTCTATGGCGGCGGTATCGGTGTCCTTGGTCGTCGCTGCAGTCGCGGTTCTCTTGCTCGTATGGCTGTCCGTGGTCTCGGCTTCGGCGTTGGCGGCGTTGGCGGCGCGCGTCGCGCTTGGCCGCCGTCGCGGCGGCGGAGCTGGGTTGTCGGGAAATGGGTCGCCGCTGGCCGCCGGCGGATCGAAAGTGCCGCCGGTTGCGGCCGCTTCGCCCGTGCCGTCGTCAGGCAACGCCCCCTGGCTGGTCGGACGATAGGTAGGCAGCGGCGTATTGTCGTTGGGGGTTGCAGCCGCCTGGGCGGCTTGGGTTCCAGCCATGCTCGTTTGCCTGATCTTGTACTGCTGGTCGTCCAGGTTTGGCGAATCCGAAACCTCGCCGCGCAGCTCGGTTTCCTGGGCGCAAAGCAGTGTCGGACGCGACAACGCAAAGACAGTGGTTGCCAGCAGCAATGCGCGAACCGCCTTGCCCTTTCGTCCCATTTTGTTTTGAGGCTGAAACCCGGACATCGGCACCACTGCTTGCGCGGCGCACGCGCGCCATACTTACGAAACCGTAAATGGGGATGGTTAACGGAGCGTTGAGGGATGGCCCGTCAGGGTGTTCGGAGCGGCAATTCCGTTGGACAGGCGCGTGCCGAAGCGCTAATCGCATCGTCCATGGACGTGAAATCCCCAGACAGGAAGCGGCACGACGGGCAGGCCGCGATTGCCTCGGCGCTGAGAACGGTGGCGACAGAGCAGGCCGGCGTCGCGGCATTGGCCGACGCGCTCGAAAACGGGCTGGCCGAGCCGTTCGCACGGGCCGTCGACATGGTGTCGCAGATCGATGGCCGCGTCATCGTCACCGGGGTCGGCAAAAGCGGCCATATCGGCTCGAAGATTGCCGCAACGCTCGCCTCGACCGGCACGCCGGCCTTCTTCGTTCACCCTGCCGAAGCCAATCACGGCGACCTCGGCATGATCGCCAGGAACGACGCCATCATCGCCCTGTCGTGGTCGGGGGAAAGCCTCGAGCTCAAGGGCATCATCGCCTATTCGAGGCGCTTCTCGATCCCGCTGGTCGCGGTCACCGCGGGCGAAAAATCGGCGCTGGCGCGTGCGGCCGACGTGGTGCTTCTGCTGCCGCGAGCACCGGAAGCCTGCCCGCACGGCCTTGCGCCGACGACCTCGACGCTGCTGCAAATGGTGATGGGCGATGCGCTGGCCATCGCGCTGCTCGAGGCACGCGGCTTCACCCCGGACCATTTCCGCACGTTCCATCCCGGCGGCCAGCTCGGAGCCAACCTGACTCAGATCCGCGAGATCATGCATGTCGGTGACAGGCTGCCGCTGGTGTCGTCCGGCACCGGCATGCGCGAGGCAATCCTCGAATTGTCGCGCAAGGGGTTTGGCTGCGTGGCGGTGACTGCGGCGGACGGCAAGCTGATCGGCATCATCACCGATGGCGACATCAGGCGCCATATCGGCAGCGATCTCTTGGCCATGAGCGTCGATCAGGTGATGACCAGAGAGCCAAAAATGGCCGCGCCCGACACGCTGGTGGCGACGGCGCTGCAGACGATCAACGACTCGGCCATTACCAGCCTGATGGTGGTCGAAGGCAGGCGGCCGATCGGGCTCGTCCATCTGCACGACCTGCTGCGTATCGGTGCTGCCTAGTCTGGCGAGTTTTCTAGACCGCCTCGACCGTCAGTTCCAGATCGGTATCAGCGGCACCCGTCACGCGCACCTGCGTGCCGGCCGGGAGGTCGGGGCCGGAGACACGCCACAACGTGTCGCCCAGCTTGATGCGGCCGCGCCCATTCTTGATCGGCTCGGCAAGGGTCGCCGTCCGGCCGACCATCTGTGCGCCGCGGCGGTTGAGCAGAGGCTGGTCGGTCTCATCGTGGCGTCCGCCCACCAGCCGCTTGCCGACATAAGCCGAGACCAGCGACAGCACGAGGAAGGCGACGACCTGGACCTGCCAGGTCCAGAAACCGGCGTCCCAGATGAGCAGCGAGACGACGCCGATCAACAGCGCGGCAATGCCGATCCACAGCATGAAAATGCCGGGCGCGATGACCTCCATCACCAGCAGGATGAGGCCGAGGACCATCCAGCTCCACGGGCCGAGTTCGGAAACAATGCGGTCGAACATGGCCTCAGGTCTCGCTGGGACGAACCACGGGCGGGCGGGCCTGTCGTGCTGGACCGGCGGTGCCTTCGCCCTTGAAAACTTCCCTGGCGATTTCGCCAATGCCGCCAAGCGTGCCGATCAGTGAGGAAGCCTCTATCGGCATCAGCACGAGTTTACTGTTTGTCGCGGAGCCGATCCTGGTCAGCGCTTCCGTGTATTTCAGCGCGACGAAGTAGTTGAGCGCCTGCACGTCACCCTTGGAAATCGCCTCCGACACCACCTGCGTGGCGCGTGCTTCAGCCTCGGCCGATCGCTCGCGCGCCTCGGCGTCGCGGAAGGCGGCTTCCTTGCGCCCCTCGGCCTCCAGAATCTGCGACTGCTTGAGGCCCTCGGCGGCGAGGATCTGGGCGCGCTTATTGCGCTCGGCCATCATCTGGCGGCCCATCGATTCGACGAGATTGGCCGGCGGGTTGATGTCCTTGATCTCGACACGGGTGATCTTGATGCCCCAGGGATGCGCGGCCTCGTCGACGACGCGCAGCAGGCGCTCGTTGATGGCGTCCCGGTTCGACAACAGCTCGTCGAGGTCCATCGAGCCCATGACGGTGCGGATGTTGGTCATCGTCAAATTGAGGATAGCGTTCTGCAGGCCGGCGACCTGGTAGGCGGCCTGCGCCGCGTTGAGCACCTGATAAAAGGCGACGCCGTCGACGGCAACGGTGGCGTTGTCGCGCGTGATGATCTCCTGCGTCGGGACGTCGAGCACCTGCTCCATCATGTTCATCTTGGCGCCGATACGATCGACGAAGGGCACGATGAGGTTGAGGCCCGGGCTCAATGTCTTGGTGTAACGGCCGAAGCGTTCGACGGTATAATTATAGCCTTGCGGAATTGTCCGGATGCCTTTGAAAAGCACCAGCACGACAAGGGCGACAAGAACAAGAAGCGCGATATCGAAACCACTGAAACCCATTTGGCTCTCCCCTCAAAGGCCGGCCATGCCGGACAGTTCCACGCGGCCGGCTTGATCAAACACTTAAGTGTGTTTTAGCAACGTTACAATCAGGTGATTATGGATTGCCGGTGAATAGACGGGTGATCTGTTCAGGCCCAGCCGGACAGCTCGCGCCGTACCATTGCCTCGATCACCGCCATGCCCTCGGCACTGTCGTTGAGGCAAGGGATGTGTGTGAACTTTTCACCGCCGGCATGGTGGAAGGTCTCGGCCGCTTCCCTGCCGATCTCGTCCAGCGTCTCGATGCAGTCGACGGAAAAGCCCGGGTTGACGATGGCGATCGATTTCACGCCTTCGCGCCCTAGTCTTTCGACCGTCTTGTCGGTGTAGGGCTGCAGCCATTCCTGCGCGCCGAAGCGCGACTGAAAGGTGGTGATCAGCTTCTTTTCATCCCAGCCGAGCTTTTCGCGCAGCAGCCGCGTCGTCTCGAGGCAATGGGCTTGGTAGGGATCGCCCTTGTCGGAATAGGGTTTCGGAATGCCGTGATAGGAAGCGATGACAATTTCCGGTTCGAAGTCGAGGCTCGCCAGATGCTTTTCGATCGAACGGGCGAGCGCCTCGATATAGGCCGGCTCGTTGTAATAGGGCGGCACGCTGCGAATGGCCGGGGCGCGGCGCATCTTCATTAGCGCGCGAAACAGCTGGTCGTTGGCAGTCGCAGTCGTCGTCGCCGAATATTGCGGATAGAGCGGGAAAGACAGGATGCGGTCGCAGCCTTGCTCGACCAGTCTCTCGGCCACGCTCGCGGTCGAAGGGTTGCCGTAGCGCATCGCCCAGTCGACAACGACATTGGGTAGGTCGCCGAGCGCGAGCCCGAGCTTCTCGGCCTGGGCGCGGGTGTAGGTGCGCAGCGGCGACTCGTTGCGCTCCCGGTTCCATATCCTGGCATAGTTGGCGCCCGACTTCTTCGGCCGGGTGGTGAGGACCACGCCGTAGAGGATCGGATACCAGATCGCCTTGTTTAGCTCGATGACGCGTGGATCGGACAGAAACTCCCGGAGGTAGCGCCACATCGGCTTGAAGCCGGTGCCGTCGGGGGTGCCGAGATTGATCAGCATGACACCGACCTTGCCGGTCCTGACCGGAGGGCGCCCTGCCGACGGCGAGGCGGCGGTCTTCTCGGCTTTGATTTCAGCAGGGTTGGCAAGCGTCATGAGGTTCTCCAACACCGCGAACCAACGGTGCCGCGGCGAAATTAGCGATGCCGCGCCGGTTTTCAAATGCTGCGTCTGGCCGCACCTTATCCCAGAAATGCAACACCCGCCCGGTCTGCCGGGCGGGTGCATTGCGTTCCTGCGGCCGGATTACTTCGACGCCGCCGGGATCGTCAAAGTTGCGCCGACCGGCAGCCGGCGTGGCTCGTAGGCTTTGTTGGCATCGGAAATCATTTTCCATTTGGTGCCGTCGCCATAGGCCTTCACCGCGAGATCCCAGTAGGTATCGCCGGCGACGATTACATGGCTGCCTTCGGCCGGTGCCGGCTCAGCCGGCTTGGCGGGCTCGGCAGGTTTTGCCGGCTCGGTTGGCGCCGGTTCACTTGGGGCCGGCTGACTCGGGGCCGGCGCTGTCTCGGCGGGCTCGGCCGGAGCAGGGGTCGCCGGAGCCGGTGTGACCGGAGCCGCAGGTGCCGCCGGCTGGGCCGGCTCGGCGGGTGCGGGTGCCGCCGGCGCGGTTTCCGCCGGGACGGCCGGCGGTGTCTTGGAAATGTCGCCTGAGCCGGCCGGCATTTCGGGCATTGCCGGTTCAGCAGGCTTTACCGGCGCAGCCTCAGCAGGTTTTGGCGGTTCGGCAGGCTTGGCCGGTTCCGCGGCCGGGGTCACGGTCGCGGCGATCTCGGTGATGCGGCCGTCGAGCTTGGGCGTATAGGGCCGGTGCGCGCCGAGGTAGTCGGCGACGACCTGTTCCAGCCCGGGGCCGTAATCATAGGCGTTCTTGGCCTTCTCGGCGAACACCTTATAGCCGTCGCCGCCCTGGCGGACATAGTTGTTGGTGGCGACAAGGTAATCCTTGTCCGGCTTGATCGGCGTCCAGACGCCGCCTTCCATGACCTCGACCGATTTGACGCGTCCGTTAGGCGGTGCCGATCTGTCGAACGCATATTTCAGGCCGGCAACCTGCGGGAAGCGCCCGGCGCCGTCCTCGACCTGGCTGAGGCCGCTTTCGAGGCCGGCAACCAGATCCTTGCCGGAGATATGGAAGGTCGCCAGCGTGTTCTGAAACGGCAGAACGGTGAGAATCTCACCCATAGTGACGGTGCCCTGGTCGATCGAGGCGCGCAAGCCGCCGCCATTCGAGATGACGATCTCGACACCCTGGCCCCTGACCCGGTCGAGGACGGCGTCGGAGACCAGATTGCCCATCTCGCATTCGCGGGCGCGGCAGTTTTCCCGACTGCCGTCGATCGCCTTGGTGGTCTCGGCGACTTCCTTGTTCTTCAAAGCCTCGATCGGCGCGCCGAGTTCCTTGATGCGGGCAAGCACGGCGGGGTCGGGCGTGATCGATTTGTCGAGATGTATGGGATCGCCGCTCGCCTCTTTGACAACGCCGTTGTCGTCGAACACGACCTTGAGCTCGCCGAGATATTTCGAATAGGACGCCGCCTGGACGACCGGCACTTTGTAGCCGTCCGGATTGTCGACCATCGTCGGATAAGGGCCTTCCGCCTTGGGGTCGGTGTTGGAGAGCAGCGAATGGCTGTGGCCGCCGACCACCACGTCGACGCCCGGGATCTTGGCGATCACGTCGCGCTCGCGCTTGTAGCCGATATGGGTGACCGCGATGATTTTGTTGACGCCCTCTCCCTTCAGTTTCTCGACCTCGGCGGTGATCGACTTGACGTCGTCTTCGATGGCGATGTTCGGGCCAGGCGAGGCAAGCTCCGGCGTGTCGTTGGTGACCGCACCGACGATGCCGATCTTCTGGCCGCCGACCTCGACCACGATCGATGGCTTGACGCGGTCGCCGAGCTTGGATTGCGCATTGGCCTTCACGTTGGCGCCGAGCACCGGAAACTGGATCATGTCGAGAAACGGCGCCAGCGCCGACTCGCCATCGTCGAACTCATGGTTGCCGAGAGCCTCGGCATCGAACTTCATCTGGTTGAGGAATTCGCCTTCTGTCTTGCCCTTGTAGGTCGTGTAGAAGAGTGAGCCCTGGAAATTGTCGCCGGCGCTGAGCAGCAGCACGTTCTGGCCTTCCAGCTTCTTGCGCTCCTGCGCGATCGCTGTGACGAGGCGGGCGGCGCCGCCGACGCATTCACCCTTGGTCTCCTCCTCGGCCGAGCAGGTCGATTCGTACTTGTTGTTGCTCTCGATGCGGCTGTGCCAGTCGTTGATGTGCAGGATGTTCAGCGTGTAGTCGGCAAAGGATGCCCCTGCCGACAGGCCAAGCGCCGATGCCGACAGCGCGGCGATGGCAGCGATCTTCTTCATTCTCGTCTCCCGGATGACTCGAGTACAGCGCCGCGCGTCATTTGGGACGCGCAAAGGACGCTGTACCATTTTTATTTTGCGCATGATCCTTTCCGAAAATCGACTCCGATTTTCGGGGTCATGCGCAGACGCGTTTAACGCTCTTGTTTGACTTGGATGTAACAGCCTCTCGGGCCATGTTCACATCGCGTTTCAGTCGATGCAAGCGGAAATCGGCATCAGCTTTGCCGGCGCAAGAAAACGGCGGCTTGAAGCCGCCGCCTTGTGCAAAGTCAATTCGGAATCGAACTTCAGGTGCGCCTGGTCAGCACAAAATTCTGTCCGCTCGCGCTGGTGCAATTGAGCTGGCTGGTCGAGACCATCAAGCAGTTGAAGCTGATCGGCGTCTGGCGGATCAGCGAAGTGCCATGGATCTCGACCGAGGTGCCGCCGGTCATGGTGTAGCTGCCATCGGCAAGCTTCTGACCGGTATCGGTGGCGACGGTCGCGAAGCTGCCGCCCTTGAAGGTGGATAAGCCGGTGCCCTGCGCGTCGATCCAGGAGCCTTCGACCCCTTTGGCGGTGATCACCGGTGGCTCGCCCGGGCCGGTGGTGGTGCAGGCCGCCAACGTGACGGCAGCGGCCGCGGCAATGCCAGCCGAAAGCAGTCTTTGCGCAATCGTCATCATCAAGATCCTCTCCTCTCGCATCGGCTCGAAAATCGATCCGATTTTCGGAAAGCACGATGCGCACATTCAAAGTGCTGGAGCGTACTTTGTGCGTCCAAATGGACGCACGTCGCTCTAGGCCGCCCCTCTTCAATCGCCCGATTTCCGGGCGATTGCAAGCTGGCGGAGTGTCGAGGCAACGCTGCTATCGAACGAGGATGTTGCGGAATTGCCACGGGTCTTTGGTGTCGAGGTCCTCGGGAAACAGACCAGGCCGATTGTCGAGCGGTGTCCAGTCCGTATAATAGCTCCTGACCGGCCCCAGATAGGGGTTCTGCACGTCGAGGCAGCGCTTGTAATCCATCTCGTCGGCTTCGACGATGCCGGCCTCCGGATTTTCCAGCGCCCAGACCATGCCCGCCAGCACCGCCGACGTGACCTGCATGCCGGTGGCGTTCTGATAGGGCGCCAGCTTGCGCGCCTCGGCCAGCGACAGCTGCGAGCCGTACCAGTAGGCGTTCTTGGCGTGGCCGTAGAGCAGCACGCCGAGTTCGTCGATGCCATCGACCAATTCGTTTTCGTCGAGCACGTGATGCACGGGCTGAGCCTTGCCGGCGGCACCGAACATCTCGTGCAGCGACAGCACGGCGTCGTTGCAGGGATGATAGGCGTAATGGCAGGTCGGCCGGTACTGCACCTTGCCCTTCTTGCCATGCAAGGTGAAGAAATCGGCAATCGAAATCGCCTCATTATGCGTCACCAGGAAGCCGTATTGCGGACCGGCCGTCGGGCACCATGTGCGCACGCGCGTGTTGGCGCCGGGCTGCTCCAGAAAGATAGCGGCCTTCGAGCCGTTCTTGTGCTTTTTGGCGTTCTTCGGCATCCACGCCTCGTGCGTGCCCCAACCGAGCTCGGCCGGCTGCAGGCCTTCCGAAATGAAGCCTTCGACCGACCAGGTGTTCCAGAACACGTTCATCGGCTTGGGTTTCTTGGTGCGCTGGGTGTCGCGCTCGGCGATATGGATGCCCTTGACGCCGGCCTTCTTCATCAGCTTGGCCCAGCCTTCGCGATCGTGCTGCGCGGGTTCCGCGAAGTCGAGGCCAAGATCTGTGGCGAGGTTGACCAGTGCCTGCTTGACGAACCACGAGACCATGCCGGGATTGGCGCCGCAGCATGAGATCGCCGTGGTCCCGCCCGGGTTCTTCGCGATTTCGGTACGCACCGTTTCGCGCAGCGCATAATTGGTGCGTGAGGCGTTGTCGGCCTTTTCGTCGAAATAAAAGCCGAGCCAGGGCTCGACCACCGTGTCGATGTAGAGGACGCCAAGCTTGCGGCAGAGCTTCATCAACTCGAGCGAGGAAGTGTCGACCGACAGGTTGACACAGAAGCCCTGGCCGCCGCCATTGGTCAAAAGCGGCGTCAGCAGCTTCTTGTAGTTCTTCTTGGTCACTGCATCCTGCATGAAAGTGATGCCGCGCTCGTCGAGCAATTTGCGGTCGCCGTCGCGCGGGTCGATGACGGTCATGCGCGACTTGTCGAATTTGAAATGGCGCTCGATCAGCGGCAGCGTTCCCCGTCCGATCGAGCCGAAGCCGATCATCACGACAGGGCCGGTGATCTCACCGTAAACGGGCCAGTTTTCATTCGCCATTTATCGATTACTCCCTCAAAAAACGCTTCGGAACAGCGGCTTGGCCGCGGCGCGACAAACCATAGATCATTGTCACAATAAAGCGAAAAGCGGACGGCCGGCCTCACGCCGCGCCATCCCGGCTACGGCTCGACCTGTCTTGCGAATTCAGGCTTGAAGAGGGCATGTGCCTCGGAGACCGGCAGTTCAAGCAGATCGTCGGCGCAGGCCTGGATGGCATGCGGTAGGGTCTGGAGCCCGAACACCAGAACCTGCTTGTCGCCCTCACGCCAGAGGCTGACCGCCAAATATTCGCCGATGAGATCGTCCATACCGCATTCGGCTTCGTGATCAATATCGGTCTGGTCGGTCGGTTTCTTGCGCCGCTGCTTGACCAAGGAGACGAGGGAAGGACCGGGCTTGCCATCCACCGTATCCGAGAAAATGTCCTGAAGGCCAAGCAGGACGCCGCGCCGCACATCCATGATGTAGGCGTCCGAATAGTTGGTCGGATGCGCTCCGCCGCAGAAGATGCTGCCGGACTCCCGCCAGCTCATCAGCAGCGGCGTCAGCGAGCTCACTTCGAATGTGCTGTCCGCATAGCCTCCGAGCGTGCCGTCGTTCACGCCGTCAATCGGCCCGCCTTCGTTGAAACCGGCATATTGCGCCGCCACGCAGCCCAGTGCGCCGATGTTTGCGCGCCAGTGCCTGTCTTGCAGCAGAGCATTCGCGGCCTCGATCGGAACGTTGCCGGACAGTTCGACAATGCGCGGCGTGGCGAATTTGGTGCGGGGGTCGACGACATAGCGGTAGGTCGCGTCCGGCCAGCCAGTCGTCTTGCCGTTATCAAGCTGAGTGTTCAGCCGCAGATAGTCATACGGGGACGTCTCCATGGTGATCGGCGTGTCATTGGCGAAGAACTTCATGAAGCTGAAATCGTAGAGATCGAGCGGGCTGCCGGGCTCGTTCCCGGTCACCTGCCGACTTGCGACCCGCTCCAATCTGAGCGGCAGCGCCCTCTTTCCGTTCCAACTGCCTTCAAGGGTCTTGCCGTTACTGGACGAGGCCAGGCGCCACACGGCGGCAATCGGCGCGGCCTTTCCGTCATCGCAATTGTCGGCGCCGCATGCCTCCTCCTCGGCCAGTTCGAACCTGCTGCCCTTTTGGGACCGGGCCTGCAGCGGGATGTCGACGCCCTTCGAGCGGTAGAAATAGCGGCCGGCCAGCGGGCTGCCGGGCGCCGCGGGGTCGTCGGTGAATTCGACGACGATATCGCTCTTTCCAAGCTTGCCGGCATAAGTCACCGGCTCTGCCTCGGCTGCTGTCGACAGTACCAGGATCGCGGCCATGAACGTGACCGGCCTGCTAAGATGCTGGATCATTGCTCCCCAAGCCACAAGTTAGAGTTGTCGTCCGCCAGTAGTCACGGTCGGCTGTCAGGCCCTTTTAGTCAAGTTGTGCCTCGTCCAGCACCAGACGCTGCTCAGCGAAAAAAAGCTGCGACGCCGCCCCTGGTGCGGATGCCGCATCCGCCCGTTTCAGCGGATTTTTGTCCTCGGCGCGGCTGTGGAGGCTCGAACCACCAGTTCTACCGGCAGAACGACCTGGCGGGGGGCTTCATTGTCAAGAACCATTCGGGCGGCAAGCCTGCCTTTTCCGATCACGTCTTGCGCGACAGTAGTCATCGGAGGCGTGGTGCGTGCGGATTCAGCGGTGCCGTCAAAGCCGACGACCGATACGTGGCCCGGCACGTCTATGCCGCGGCGAACCGCCTCGTCCAATATCGTGATCGCCTGCCAGTCCGACATGGTCAGGATCGCGGTTGCTTCAGGCACCCTGTCGAACACCACTGCTCCGGCAGACGGCTCGCCTGGGATCGTCTCGATGATCGGGACATTATCGATTGACAAATTCGCCTCCGCCAAACCCTGTTTGAAACCGTCGAGCCTTTCATCGTCGAGCGGGAAGCCGGCCAGAAGCGGGCGCGTTGCGTGTCCGGGCATGTGGACAATCGGCGGGCCGGGAGTCCGGCGCACCGAAAGGATGGCAAAATGCCGGTGCCCCAGCCCGGTCAAATGCCGGACTGCAGCAACCGCGCCGCTCCGGCCGTCGATCTTTATCGAGTTGATATCGGGACCTGCGTCGCTTTCGAGAATGACGAAGGGCAGACGGCGTCTCTGGACCGAAACTATGAGACCAATGTCGGCGCTGTGACCAAGGATAAAGCCGTCAACCAGGGCATCGCGGATGCTGGCGAAGCGCGTGTTGTCGGTGCCGTTTACAAGGCTGAGCGTCGTTCCAGCCTCGTCGCAGGCGAGCGAAACGCCGAGCACCAGCTCGCGGCCGTATGGGCTTCTCATCACTTCGGAGATGGCATAGGCGCCAGGCGGCATGAACCCGATGGCATTGAACTTGCCGTCCCGCAGCAATCGTCCTTTCGGATCGGGGCCGCCAAACCCGAGCGCTCGCGCGGCCGCTTCGACGCGCTCGCGCAATTCAGGCCTGACCAGCTCCGGCCGGTTGAAGACGTTGGAGACAGTCCCCCGGGAAACTCCGGCAGCCTTGCCGACATCGGCTAGGGTGGGCATTGGCGATTCACTCGTTTTCCCTGAGGTAGACCATTTTTTGGAGCGCTCCAAGAATTTTATTGACTCCAAACCGAAATAGGTGGATCGTGTCTCTTGGAGCGCTCCAAGAGCACATATTCGAAGTGTTTCTGCGACTAAGACATTGAGAATCGTCAAATGGCGTGGCCGCAGCGGCCATGCCCAAGGAGAGGATGATGGCAGAAACCAATGTTTTTCCAGCCTCGCTCGTCGGCAAGACTTTCGACTGCGTTTTCGGCCCCTTCGTGCCGCGGCTGACGTTTCTCTCGGCGCAGGAATTGCACATCCAGGCGTCGATCGGGACCACCGAAATCGACGAGGTGGTCAATGTCGGCCTGACCAGCGTACGCCAGAATCTCGTGCTCGCGAGCTGGACGGAGAAAAGCGGCAACTTCATTGTGCAGTTGCAGGACCACGAGGAGGGGATCGTTCATAATTATGCGCGGCTGGCCGATGGGCAGCTCTTCTGTGCCCAGGGCGCCATTCAAGTCGTTCCTGCATAAGGGAGGAAAATGCGATGGAACTCGCTTACGACAGTCATCTGCTTGCTCGAATTCTGCTGAGTGTCGCGACCGTGGGCTACGGTGTGGTGATGATCAAAGCCGACTTGAACGCCACCCACGCCACCAACCCGCTCTGGACTCCCCACGCCCGGTTTCACGTCGTCTGGCAGGTGTTGAGCTATACCGGAGTGGCGCTGATTGCGCTCGGACTCATCTGGATCAAGGGGCAACTCGAAGCCGAGCGGCTCTATCTCGCGGGCGGATTGGCCGCGGCCATGTATGGAGCATTCTTCGCGGCCATGCTCTCGCGGCCGATCTACGGCGGCGTGCTGTATGACGAGAACGGCTATCTGCCGTTCCGGCCGCCGTTTGGACCGGCGGGCTGGCGGTGGGATGTCAACGTCACAGTCTTTACCGCGATGTCCGCGATCCTGCTGCTGGGCGTGGCTGCGATTTAGGGAATCCCAGGAAAAGTGTGAAACGGTTTTCCGTCCGGAATTGCGCAAGAACAAGCAAGGACAAAGAGATAGAGCGGTTCGGCGCTTCCGTGAAACGACGAACTGCTCTAGCAACTGTAGTACTAGGACAGCGCCAGCGCCCCGAGCCGCTCGACCAACCGGTCACGGTCGGCGGTCATCCCCTTGTAGTCGAGCTGTGCCTCGTCCAGCGCCAGAAGTTGTTCGGCAAAGGACGCTGCGAGCGCCGCGCGGTCGCGGAGGCGCTCCAGCACGGCGAGCGGGTCGAGATGAATGCGGATGGTGAAGAGTATGTCGCCCGAGACCGGGAGCTTTCTCAGCGTCTGACGCTCGACGCGGATGAAAGCATGAGCGTCGATGTCGCCGTCCGGGAATCTCGACGGGCGATTGCTGGCGCGGTCGATGCGTTCGATGTTGGAGAGCGGATGGTAGAGTGCGTCGCCCGCCTGGATCGACCAGTTGTAGCGCTCGACGGCTTGGCCCTGGAGGCCATCGAACATGCGGTTGATGAGATCGGCCGGGCGTGTGCCTGGACCGAAACCCGGTACCGGCGCGTGGATCTGCTGCAGCGGCTTGCCGAATTTTTCGATCAGCGACCAGGACGACGGGAAGCAGAGCGAGCCGGCCGCCAGACGCCAGCCGCTCTCGTCGCGGCGCATCAGGATCAAATCCTCCTGGACGAGCAACGAGGCCGCGACAAGCGGCGCATCGCTGAAAGAAGCTGAGGTGCCTGAGCCCTCGAGATTGTCGATGCCGTCGATCACCTCGATCGCATTGTCGGTACGCCTGTGGGTCTCAGGAAAGTTCGCCGCCAGATGCACACCGAGCAGATCGAGTACTTCGCGCTGGGCGTCGCGCGTTGCTTGCTCCTCGACAAAAACCTTGTCGGGAATTTCCGTGTAAAGCCGGCGTTTCTTGGCAAGATAGGGCAGCAGATATTCGTCGACCTCGATCCAGCTATCGAGATTGAGCGGCTTCAGCCCGATGGTGAACAGTTTCGACGAGCCGTCATAGGGTGTGTGGGTCGGTGGGCGGAAACTCATGCTTCTTTGTAGACTTCCAGTGCGGCGGCGGCCATTCTCGCCGTGAATTCGGTGATTTCGTAGTCGGCGGCACCTGCCTTGGCGAAGGGATCGTCCGCCAGTCTGGCATCGAGCACTTCGCGTGGACCGCGCGCGATGATGATGCCGCCGGTCCTTGGCCGCTTTGGCCCGGAGGCGACAAAGATACCTTGCGTATAGCAGGCCTTCAGCCACTCGACATGCGCTTGCTGCAGACGGTCGATCTCGGTCAGCGGCACCTTGTAGTTCAGCGAAACCACGAACATTGTTGTCTCCCGATGCTTCAGCCCAGCCGCGCCGGGATCAATCCGCGCAGCGAGTTGCCGACGAACAGCGCCTTGGCCGATTTCAGTTCGTTCCACGTGTAGACCGCTTCACCGGCGCGGCCTTGATCCAGCAGTTCGCCGCGCAGGACGCCAGCCAGCAGGCCGCAATCGAGCCGCGGCGTGGCCAGCACGCCGCCGCCGAAATCGGCAAAGACGTTGGTGATCGTGCCCTCGCAGATTTCGCCGCGCTCATTGGCGAGCAGCACCTCGTCGGCCCGGCCGGCCAGATATTCGGCGCGGGCGCGCGTATAGGTTTGTCGGCGGCTGGTCTTGTGACGCAGCAGCGTGTCGCTCGAATCAAGCCGCACCCGTGCCAGCTGCAGGGTCCAGACCTTGTCTGCGGCGAGCGGCTCGTAGGGCTGCACCGAAACCGCTGCTTCGCCATTGCGCGACAGGACGAGGCGGGTGCGCAACGCGATGTGCTGGCGGCCGACCGCATTCATCAGCGCTTCGCCGACCCGTTGCGGATCGCAGGCGAAGCCGAGTTCGTTTGCCGAGCCGTAGAGCCGCGCGAGATGGCGGTCTAAACGGAGGAAACCCGAGCCGGGTTCCCAGCGCATTGTTTCGATCAGTTCGAAATCGGCAGTGTTCCCGTCGCGAAACGGGCTTTCAGCAGACACTCCTGGTACTCCTCTTCGGCTGTCGAATCGAAGACGACGCCACCGCCGACATTGTAGACCGCCTCGCCATCGGCAAAGAGCGAGATGGTGCGGATCGCCACCGAAAAGCGCATCCGGCCGCCGGGCGCGATCCAGCCTATGGCGCCGCAGTAGACATCGCGCGGGCCAGCTTCCAGCTCGCGCAGGATCTCCATGGCGCGGATCTTCGGCGCGCCGGTGATCGAACCGCAGGGGAACAGCGCGGCGAAAATCTGGCGGATGGTAAGGCCGGGCAAGAGTTTCGCCCGCACGCGGCTCACCATCTGGTGGACGGTCGGGTAGCTCTCGATGCGGAAAAGCTCCGGCACATCGAGCGTGCCAACCTCGCTGATCAGTGAGATGTCGTTGCGCAGGAGATCGACAATCATCCGGTTCTCGGCCTGGTTCTTCTCGTCGTTGCGCAAGAACGCTTTCAGGCGATCGTCCTCGGCTTTTGTTGCGCCGCGCGGCGCGGTGCCCTTCATCGGATGCGTCTCGATCATGCCTTCCGCGTCGACCTCGAAGAACAGTTCGGGCGAACGCGACAAGACGATCGGATCGCCGAGCGCGACCAGCGCCCCATACTTCACCGGCTGGCGTTCAGTCAGCGCGTTGAAGGCGACCAGTGGATCGCCCGACCATTGTGCGTGGACCGGAAAGGTCAGATTGCCCTGGTAGCAGTCGCCCTTGCGGATATGGTCATGCAGGCTGGCAAAGCGTTTGGCGTAGTCATCCGAAGACCAGGCTGCCTTAGCGTCGAAGATTGGGCCGTTGCTGGCCGGCAGATCGCCTGGCGCGATCGTCTCTTCGGCTGGCGCATCGAACACGCCGAGGCAGAAAAGCGGGGCGCGGCGGCCGGCCGGCAGCAGCGGAACGAGCTTGGGTTCGAGCAGGTAACCGGCCTCATAGGAGAAATAGCCGGCCAGCCATTTGCCGCCGTCATGTGCTGCCTGCGCTGCTTCCAGGACCGGCAAAAAGTCCGCCTCGCCATGCGCTGCGATTATCTCGGCCGGCCGGTCGAAAACGAGCTGACGCGCGGTCTCGTCGTTCCGGAAAATTGCAAAGGGCAGGGGCATAAGGCTCGAATGCTGCGGTCACCAGCGATCGATCTATATGGGGGCTCGACCGTGTGCAATCGAGGGAGCGGCGTCTCAAGACGCAAAGGCGCGGGGCAAAAACAAATGCGGCGCCAGTGGGCGCCGCCTTGTTCCAAAATGCCACCTCGCGATGGGTCAGGTGTTGCTGGCTTCCCCCGCGGTCGGGAAGCGGCGCGCAAATTCCTTCTCGTCACCGGCGGCAAGCAGTTTCGCCTGCTCGATCCAGCGTTCACGTTCGATGCGGCCGTCGAAATTCAACGTCGCCTCGATCCGCTTGACATCGTCGGGCGTCCAGGCGGCGATCTGGGCATAGGTCGTGACGCCAAGCCCTTTGAGCAGCCGCTCGTTGGTGGGGCCGATGCCGAGCAGGCGACGCAGATCGTTGGCTTTGCCTGCCGCGGTGGCTGTTGCCTTGCCGGTCGCGGCTTTCTTTGCAATTGGCGCAGCCTTGCTTGCCGCCGGCGCGGTCCTGGGCGCGGCGCTCGCCTTCGATACAGGCGGTTTCTGCGTTGCCGTTTTCGCGGCACTTGCGCGTGGCGCGGTGGCGGCCTTCGCCGTTGCAGATTTCTTCGGCGCCGGTTTGGCCGGTGCGGATGTCGACATCAGGGTTGACGGCGCCTGCATCGCGGCTTTGATCGCGCCGGTCCTGGCGGCTGGCGCCTTGGCTGTTGCCGCCTTCGCGGTTGGCGCCTGGGTGGTTTTCGCCTCGCCCAGCCGGCGTTCGAGATCGGCGCGGGCGCGGCCGCATGCATCCAACTCACCGGTCAGACGGTCGCTATCGGCCCGCAATCTGTCACGTTCGCTGCGCGTGCGGTCTAGATCGCCGCGCAAACTGTCGAGCTCGCCACGCAGGCGTCCCCAAATGAACCAGCCAACCAACACACCTACCAGGAACGCCAGGAGCATGTAGAAAAAAGTGCCCATTGTCTTTCTCTCTCCAGTCCCATCCGTCCGCCCTGGCCTGTAGAGCCATGACCTCGGCGAAGGACCATTCGATGGTGGTTCCGCAATTTGCAGAACAGCCGGCTTCGATCGAGCTGTCGGCGACCGGTTTGCCCCTGGCCAACAGCCATTGTCGCATCCGCCGACACGCCATGACCGGTCGGGACTTTCCGACCAGGCCCATTCGTGCCCGGCTGAGCTTGAGGGCGGACGCTATCATACAGCTTACGGGAATCTAACGGAAAACTTCCATGGAAAGTTATTTAAGAACAAATAACCAAGACAAGAATAGAACCACCGCCAATATGCATTGCAGCTAAACTGTTCTGGAAAACCCGGTCATCCGGTGTTGCGCATCACCCAGTGTTGCGCATCAATTGTCCAGTGCTTCCAGCTCGTCGATCAGTCCGCTGATCACGCCAAGCCCGATTTGCCAGAAGGCAGGGTCGGCCGCGTCGAGGCCGAACGGCGCCAGAAGCTCGGAATGATGCTTGGTGCCGCCGGCGCGCAGCATGGCAAAATATTTCTCCTGAAAACCGCGCTCGGCGTTCTGGTAGACCGCGTAGAGCGAGTTCACCAGGCAATCGCCGAATGCATAGGCATAGACGTAGAAAGGCGAGTGGATGAAATGCGGAATATAGGTCCAGAAAACCTCGTACCCCTCGCGCAGCTTGATCGCCGGCCCGAGGCTTTCCGCCTGCACTTCCAGCCAGAACTGGCCGAGCTTGTCGGAGGTCAATTCGCCGCTCTTGCGCTCGGCATGCACCTTGCGCTCGAACTCGTAGAAGGCGATCTGGCGCACGACGGTGTTGATCATGTCCTCGACCTTCTGGGCGAGCATGGCCTTGCGTTCGCGCTTGTCGGTGGTCTGCTCGAGCAGCGAGCGGAAGGTCAGCATCTCGCCGAACACCGATGCCGTTTCGGCCAGCGTCAGCGGCGTCGACGCCATCAAGGCGCCCTGGCCGCCGGCCAGCACCTGGTGCACGCCGTGGCCGAGCTCGTGCGCCAGCGTCATCACGTCGCGCGGCTTGCCCATGTAGTTGAGCAGCACATAGGGATGCGCCGAAGGCACGGTCGGATGCGCGAAGGCGCCAGGCGACTTGCCGGGTCTCACCGGTGCATCGATCCAGTTGCGGTCGAAGAAAGTTCTGGCGATCTCCGCCATGTCGGGCGAAAAGCGCTGGTAGGCGGAAAGCACGGTGTTCTTGGCCTCGTCCCAGCCGATGACCGCCTGCGGGGTCTCCGGCAGGGGCGCATTGCGGTCCCAGTGGTTCATCACCTCCATGCCGAGCCAGCGCGCCTTCATCGCATAATAGCGATGCGACAGGCGCGGATAGGCGTCGCGAACCGCGGCGGCGAGTGCATCCACCACGCTGCGTTCGACGCGGTTGGCGAGATGGCGGGAATCGGCAATATCCTCGAAGCCGCGCCAGCGGTCAGAAATCTCCTTGTCCTTGGCCAGCGTGTTGGTGACCAGCGTAAAGACGCGCAAATTCTTGCGGAAGGTCGTGGCCAGCGCCTCGGACGCCCGGCGGCGCACCTCGCTGTCTGCGTCCTGCAGGCGATTGAGCGCCGGCTCCAGCGTCAGCTCCTCGCCGTCGACGTCGAAGCGCAAATCGGTCATCGTCTCGTCGAACAGGCGGTTCCAGGCCCCGCGCCCGGTAATCGATTTTTCATGGAAGAGCTGCTCGATGCGGTCTTCGAGCTGATAGGGCTTGTCCTTGCGCAGATCGAGCACCCAGGGCCGGTAATGGGCGAAGGCCGGATCGGCGGCGAGTGCGGTTTCGATCGCGCCATCGTCGATGAGGTTCAGCTCGAGCGCGAAAAACAGCAGGTGCGCGCTGGCATCGGTCATCTTTTCCTGGATATCGCCATAGAGCTTGGCTCGCTGCGGATCCGACGTGTTGCCGGCATAGACAAGCCCGGCATAGGAGACGATGCGGCCGATCAGCTCCTCCAGCGCTTCATAGGCCTGAAGCGCCTCGCCAAGCCTGCCGGCGCTGCCACGCCCGGCCTCGGCGGCGAGCGTGCCTTTCCAACGGCTCTCGAAGGCGATGGCATCGGCGGCGGCCTTGGCGATGTCGCGCTTCAATTCGGGCGCTTCCATGCCCGAATAGAGATCGGCCAGATTCCATTCCGGCAGGTCGCCAAGCTCCGCCACGCCCTGACCGGGCGCCGCCGCCAGCTTTCGAGCAAAAACCATGCGCATTGCCGATCCTTCCAGACACAAAAATTCGAAGAAACGAGAAGCCGGTCAAATCCTAAGGAATTCGTTCACCGGGTTTTTTGAAAGCTTATTTAGAACCCTGTGCCAAGATGATCCATAGGGCGCATTCTCGGGCGGGCACGGTCGGATCAGTCATGGCAGCTTCCATACTCATAGTCGATGACGATCCCGTGCAGCGCCGGCTGCTCGAGGCGGCGGTGACGAAATTCGGCCACACCGCGATCGTCGCCGATGGCGGCGAGGCGGGTCTCGAGTTTGTCGACGGACCCAATGCGCGCGACGTGTCGGTGGTCATCCTCGACCTTATGATGCCTGGGCTCGACGGCATCGGCGTGCTGAAGGCGATGCGCGAGCGCGGCATCCACATCCCCGTCATCGTGCAGACCGCGCAGGGCGGCATCGAAACCGTCGTTTCGGCAATGCGTCACGGCGCCTTCGACTTCGTCGTCAAGCCGGCCTCCCCCGACAGGCTGCAGGCGTCGATCGGCAACGCCCTCAAGGTCGAAGCGCTCGAAGGCGAAGTGAAGCGCTCGTCCCGGCAGCGCGGCGGCCATCTGACGTTCAAGGACATGATCACCCACAGTCCGGCGATGGATCGGGTGATTCGGCTCGGCCGCAAGGCGGCGGCGTCCAACATTCCGATCCTGATCGAAGGTGAATCCGGCGTCGGCAAGGAACTGGTGGCGCGCGCCATCCAGGGCAGCGGCGACCGCCGCTCGAAACCCTTCGTCACCGTCAATTGCGGCGCCATCCCCGACAATCTGGTCGAATCGATTCTGTTCGGGCACGAGAGGGGCTCGTTCACCGGCGCCACCGAAAAACATACCGGCAAGTTCGTCGAAGCGCACACCGGCACGCTGTTCCTTGACGAAATCGGCGACCTGCCGCTCGACGTGCAGGTCAAGCTGTTGCGCGCGGTACAAGACGGCGAGGTCGATCCGGTTGGCGGGCGCTCGACCGTCAGGGTCGACATCAGGCTGATCTCGGCAACCCATCGCAACCTGCTGCAGCAGGTCAAGGACGGCAAGTTCCGCGAGGACCTGTTCTATCGGCTGAACGTCTATCCAATCTTCGTGCCGCCATTGCGCGACCGTCGCGACGACATCCCCTATCTGGTGGAGCACTTCATGGAGAAGGTGGCGCCCGCCAATCCGCGCCACCGTCTGCGAGGCATCTCGGCTGCGGCGCTTGCCATGCTGCAGGCCTATGACTGGCCGGGCAACATAAGGCAGCTCGAAAACGCCGTCTTCCGGGCCTCGGTGCTCGCCGACGGCGACATGCTGACCGAAGAGGAATTCCCGCAGATCCGGGCGCAGGTCGAGGGCACGGTCAATCTCGATTCGGGTATCGCCTTGCCCAATTCAGTGGGGCCAGCTTCAGGGTGGCCAGTTTCCGGGTTGGCTTCGGGAAGCCTGCCGCGTGATAACATATCGGCCGCTGGCGGCATCGCAGCCGCCGACGCCGATGCACCGGCCAAGCCTCGTTTCGGCACGCTGCGGGCGCTCGACGAGCGCGGCAATGTGCGTGCGCTGGCCGACGTCGAACTCGAAATGATCAAGCTCGCCATCGATCACTACAACGGCCAGATGAGCGAAGTCGCCCGCCGCCTCGGCATCGGTCGGTCGACGCTCTACCGCAAGCTCAAGGAATACGGCATCGACCCGGAAACCGGCCGCGTCGAACGGCTCGCTTCGTGAGTTACAGGGCCAAGCCGGTTCGCATCCGGACATCATTCCACGCAACTGCGCCTCGAAATGATGTGTTCGCCACAGTGTTCACGTATTAAGGCGGATGGTAACAGATCGTGTTTCGAGCTGGCGCCAAAACATGATCTAAACCAGCGGTTTACCAAGATATCCGGCGCAATATTTTTGGCGGGATATCGCCACCGTGTTACCGCATTTCGGCTTCAATAAGCGATGATTAACCATTAGGATCGATATTCGGATGCACACACCACGCATCCGTTTGGTCAAATCCGGGGACAAAACGGCAGCCTGCAAGGCCTTTTGATTTGAACAGAATCGAACGACACGAAAACGGGCGGCATTATCACATGGGCGTCTGGCCGAGATGGCTGGCAGCGGTGATTGTTGCCGTCGGGTTCCTTGCAGCGGCGGCAACCGGCGCCAGCGCCGAGACACGTTCGCTGAAGCTCTATCATCTCCACACGCATGAAAAGGCGGAGATCGTCTACAAGCGCAACGGCCGCTACGACCAGGCGGGCTTGCGAAAGATCAACATCAT
This sequence comes from Mesorhizobium sp. M1142, assembly GCF_040318565.1. Classification (NCBI taxonomy): domain Bacteria; kingdom Pseudomonadati; phylum Pseudomonadota; class Alphaproteobacteria; order Hyphomicrobiales; family Phyllobacteriaceae; genus Mesorhizobium; species Mesorhizobium sp. M1142. The sequence continues at coordinate 20,768 of NZ_JAMYMK010000018.1, read as the reverse complement.
CCTGCGCGACTGGCGTCGCAACGAGCCGACCAAGATGGATCCGCGACTGCTGGATCTGGTCTGGGAGGCTTATCGGGAGAGCGGCGCCACCGATTACATCCAGGTCGTCTGCGGCTATCGTTCGCCGGCCACGAATTCGATGCTGCGCAGCCGCAGCAGGGGCGTCGCCGAGAAGAGCCAGCACATGCTCGGCAGGGCGATGGATTTCTACATTCCCGGTGTCCCATTGAAGAAGCTGCGTGATATCGGCCTCAGGATGCAGGGCGGCGGCGTCGGCTACTATCCCAGCTCCGGCTCGCCCTTCGTGCATATGGATGTCGGCAATGTGCGCCACTGGCCCGGCATCAGCCGCCAGGAACTGGCGCGCGTGTTCCCCAACGGCAAGACGCTGCATGTGCCGAGCGACGGCAAGCCGCTGCCTGGTTATCAACAGGCGCTCGCCTCCTACAAAGCCCGCAAGGGCGCCGGCGCGCCGGCCATTGAACTGGCCAGCGCAAGCGGCGGCAAAAAATCCCACGGGTTCCTGGCAGCCTTGTTCGGCGGTGGCGACGACGAGGCGGACGACAGCGCCGATGTGGCGATGGCCGAGCCGGCACCAAGGCCCCGTAACGTGAAGCCGGCGCCGTCCGCCAAGAGCAGCAACCTGCCTGGTATTGCCATCGTGGCGCCTCAGGATGCCAAGCGCGCCGAGATTCCGGAAGTCGCCGATGCTCCGGCGCCTGAACCGGAGAACGACACGCCGGAGACGATCATCGCGGCATTGCCGGCGCGCAGCGTCCCGCTGCCGGATTTTGCTCCGCGTCCGAAGACCGACGTCGGCGCTCAGCCGCCTGAAAACGTTCCGTTCGGCGTGGCGGATGCGGCTGGATCGACTGAACAGGCGGTGGCGACCGCGCAAGCGCCGGCAAGCGTGGCGCCGGCAAGTGTTCCGTTCGGCATAGCAGACCCGTCTGTCGCTGCCGGCCCGGTGCAGGTCGCGGCAAACAACATTCCCGTGCCGAGCTGGCGGCCCGATCATTCGCTGCCGGCCGATCTGTCGCCGGCGGGTCTTGCGCCGCAGGACAAGCAAGTGTTGCTGGCGCTGGCGAGTGCGGCAGAGCGGAGCAACACCGCCACCGACGCATTCTCGGTATTGCCGTCGGCGCGGCCCGACACTTCCCAGCCCGACGAGGTCAAGGCCGTTCTGGAAAGGGTCAGCGCGACCGACGAATACAAGGTCGCGTCGCTTTCCGAGCAAGCATCGGTGTTCGAGGAACCGGCTAGCGACGACCGGGCCTCGAACGACGGGGCATCGCCGCGCGAGGCCATCGTTGCCCGCCCGGCCGGCTCCGATCCGGCTGCCGTCATCGGTGCAGGCGTGAAGACCACACGCAAGGAACCCAGGGCAACCGCCCGCGACCTGAAACCCGGCCCCAAGCCGGTGGTGGTCGCCGCCGCGCCGCAGGCCGCCCGTTGGGCGCTGCACAGCGGTGAGTATGTAGCAACCGTCTCAGATGCGACAACGGCGCCGCGCTACGCCTACGACTTCGTCCGTACGGCGCCGAGCGAGGTCTATACGGTAGGCTTCCAGCCGGGCAACGAGATGGCCGACGCCAACCGGTTCACCGGCAAAGCCGTCAAGTTCATGTCGGTGGCACGCTTCAAGACCGAGTAGGCCCCGCTCGGCACCTCGCGCGGCTGCCTCCACGCCGACACTGGCTTCCTTCATCCCGGGATGCTAACCAGCGGTCAGCATTCTCCCGCTTCGTCTAATGGTAGGACAGCGCCCTTTGAAGGCGTGAATCGTGGTTCGAGTCCATGAGCGGGAACCAGCCGGCGAACGAGATCGGCGGCGACTTTGATGCAGAAGATGCTAGCGCCCGAGCTTGCTTGCCGCGCGTGCCAAGGCTTCGATCTCGTCCCATTTGCCGGCCTTGACCAGATCGTCCGGCGCCACCCAGGAACCGCCGACGCAGATGACGTTGGGCAGGCTGAGATAATCGGCGGCGTTCTTGCCGGTGATACCGCCGGTCGGGCAGAATTTCACGTCGGCAAGCGGCGAGGCGAAAGCCTTGAGCGAGGCAATGCCGCCCGACTGTTCGGCCGGGAAGAATTTCAGAAAGCGCAGGCCGGCTTCGCGCGCGGCCATGACCTCTCCCGGCGTGATGGCGCCGGGCAGCAACGGTACATCGCTGTCGTTGGCTGCCGCGAGAAGCTCGCGGGTGATGCCGGGGCTGACGATGAACTTCGAACCGGCGGCCGCCGCCGCGCCGAACTGCCGGGCGTCCAGGATGGTGCCGGCGCCGACGACGGCGTCTTCGACCTCGCCCGCCACCCGGCGGATCGCCTCCAGCGCGTCGGCGGTGCGCAGCGTAATCTCGATCGCCGGCAGGCCGCCGCGGGCCAGCGCCCGGGCCAGCGGCACCGCGTCGGCGGGATTGGCGATCTTCAGCACTGGTATGACCGGCTGGCCGTTGAGGAGCGACAGGAGCTTTTCGGTCGTGCTGGGCATTCGTCTTCATCTCCTCTGTTGATCAAGTCGATCGGTTAGCAGAAGGCGATTTTTCTGTCCACGAAACGCGGCGTGTCGCGATGTCACGCGTGGTGTTCGAAACCTCCCGGCTCTGCCTTGATCCGGCTGTCGTGAGCGTTTAGTGGCTTGGTGATGACACCGCCCAGCCAAGCCTTCCGCGTTGCGGCGCTTTACCGCTTCGCCCGGCTCGACACCTTCGAGGCGCTGCGCGCGCCGCTTGCTGCCTTCTGCTGCGCACGTGGCATCAAAGGCACGCTGCTGTTGGCGCGAGAGGGCATCAACGGCACGGTCGCCGGCAGTGAAACGGCAATCGCCGCGCTCATCGATCATCTCGAACCCATCGACGGTCTCGCCGGCCTCGAGATCAAATTCAGCAGCGCCGCAACGATGCCGTTCCACCGCATGAAGGTGCGGTTGAAGCGCGAGATCGTCACCATGGGCGTGGACAATATCGATCCGGCAGGTGCAGGCACCTATGTCGCGCCGGCCGACTGGAATGCACTGATCTCGGATACGGGTACCATCGTCATCGACACGCGCAACGCCTACGAGGTGTCGCTCGGCACCTTCAAGGGCGCTGTCGATCCCGCCACCAACAGCTTCCGCGAATTCCCGGCCTGGGTCGAGCAGCATCGGCACGAGCTCGACGGGCGCAAGGTCGCCATGTTCTGCACCGGCGGCATACGCTGCGAGAAGGCGACGGCCTATGTGAAGTCGCTAGGCTTCGAGGATGTGTTCCACCTCAAGGGCGGTATTCTGAAATATCTCGAGGACGTCCCCACCGAACAGAGCCTGTGGCAAGGCGAATGCTTCGTCTTCGACGAGCGCGTTTCGGTGTCGCACGGGCTGGTCGAAGGCGAGGCCGAACTTTGCCGCGCCTGTCGGCATCCGCTAGCCGCGGAAGACCGGCTGTCGCCGCAATATGCTACCGGCGTTTCATGCCCGCATTGCTTCGATGCCCGCTCGGACGAAGATCGCGCCCGCTACGCCGAGCGCCAGCGCCAGGTCGAGCTGGCGCAAGCGCGCGGCGACCGCCACATCGGAAGTTAGCTTCACGTTAAGCAACTTCACGTCAAGCAACAGAGAAACGATCGATGACCCACAGCCATGTCCCGTCGTTCTGCCGGCGCGCCACCTCGGTGGTGATGGTGCCATCGGGAAGCCGGGTCGAGGTGAGCGCCAGGTCGCCACTGACGACAGCCGGGCGCTGATCTCCGGACTGAAATTTTCGGCCGGTCGCGGTGATCTCCGCGAACAGCGCCCGGATGGCTTCGCGGCCGAACGTCAGGTGTCCGCCACCGCTGTCGATGACTGCATGGGGCTCAAAAAGCGCGGCCATGCCGTCAATGTCTCCGACCCATTGCCGTGAAATCAGCAGGCGCTCCAGTTCCTGGGGGTCGCGTGCCGGTTCGCGGTCAGTCTCATCGGTCATGCCAGGCTCCTCTCAAGCGACATGCCGCGACATTAGTTGAAGTCGAGGGCGGTTTCGACACGTCCAATGTCCAAGCGCCACGTGTTTTTGGGCGCGGAAGGAGGCTGCAGCTCTTTGATTTCTGCGTGTAATCCCAGCAGATGTCGGTGCGAGGTCATGCGTGGCACCGGGCAAAAGGATGCACCCCGTCATTGTAATGTCAAACTGCGGGACCTAGGTCTTCGACGTCCAAACCTGCCCGCGCACCTTCGGCCGGGCCAATTCTGGAGGCATTGATGTTCGATCCCAAGAAGCTCCTCGACGATCTGCTCGGCTCGCAAATTCCTGGCACCGGATCGACCGTTCGCGACAAGGCTGGGCAGGCGGTGCAGATGGCCAAGGACAATCCGCTTGCCGCCGGTGCGCTGGCCGCGGTGCTGCTCGGAACCGGCCCAGGCCGTCAGGTCACCGGTGCGGCGGTGAAGCTTGGTGGGTTGGCTGCGATCGGCGGCCTCGCCTACAAGGCCTACCAGAACTACAAGAACGGCAACGCGCCGGCCGAGACGCAAGCTGCAGGCGAACCGGAATTGCTGCCGCCGCCGGCCGATACCGCCTTCCATCCGTCGCAAGCGCCGCAGGGCGAAGACGAATTCACGCTAACGCTGGTCAGGGCGATGATCTCGGCGGCGAAGGCCGACGGCCACGTCGATGACGAAGAGCGGCAGAAGATCGCCGGCAAGCTCAGCCTCGCCGGCGTCGGCGCCGAAGCGGAGAAATTCCTGATGTCGGAACTGGAGGCGCCGCTCGATCTGGATGTGCTGATCGCCGGGGCCAAGACCGATGCGCAAAAGCTGGAACTCTACACCGCCTCGCGTCTTGCCATCGATCCGGACACGCGGGCCGAACGCGGCTATCTCGACCTGCTTGCCGGCCGTCTCGGCTTGCCGGATGCGCTGGTCGACCATGTCGAGGCGACGGTGACGGCGGCGAAGGTGCCGGCAGTCAAGACCAAGGCCGGGACGGCGCCGAGCCCGAACTGGTAGAGTAGAAGGCTCCTCTCAGAGGCGCAGAGACCGGTCCAGTTCGCGGGCAACGTCAACGGTGGTCTCAGCCGTCCTGCTTTGTTAGATCAATCGGATAGGCCAGCATGTCGTTGCCATTCCCGCCGGTTTAGCTCAGGGATCAATCGCTTGGTTCCTCTCGAAAGGTCGGCAGGTTGCCGACCTTTCGAATTTGCGAATTCCTCTACATCCTTGGTTACCACTAGGGGTGGTCATCTTCGCGCGCGCTGGCATTCGCCTCGTGGTGAGTGTATGTGGTGCGGCGGGGGGCACTAAATTGAAAACTTTACCACAGGTCACAGCAACTGCCGAACAGCTACCACTCATCAGTCAAAATAGATTTGGTGTAGAGATTATATGTGGCGCTGCCGGTAGCGGCAAAACTTCGACAGCGCTGCTGCGATTGCGCTCACTCTGTTACATGTTCGCAGCGCGCCGGGCGCGTCGCGGGGATCAGAATCCAGTCCGAGTTCTCGTGCTCACTTTCAATCGAACTCTCGCTGGGTATGTGCGGTCTTTGGCTGAACATCAGATCGCCAGCGATCTCGAAGTTAATCTTGAAATAGAGACGTTTGGTCGATGGTCAATGTCGGCCTTGGGCTTTCCCACAGTCGAAAACGATCGCGCTAGGGCAGAGTTAAAAAGGCTAGCGCGAGGCTTCGGCGCGCTTTCACCCGACTATATCGTCAAGGAAGTGGAATATTTACTAGGGAGGTTCGAACCAGAAGATCTTGAACGCTACATCAATGCAGAGCGGACAGGCCGTGGGACCATGCCACGAGTTGATCGGAACCTGCGCAGACGCATCTTGGACGAAATGGTTTCGCCTTATCTTGAGTGGCTTGAAAGCGAAGGCGTGCTCGATTGGAATTCAGTTGCGGTTCAGATGACTCGTGACGTCGATCCCATTGGTTACGATGTAGTCATTGTCGACGAGAGTCAGGATTTTTCTGCCAATCAGCTTCGTGCGATCAGGCGACATTTAGCGGCGGATCACGCGGTCACGTTCGTTATAGACACGGTTCAGAGGATATATGCCCGCGGCTTCACTTGGGCAGAAGCCGGGTTTGATGTTCGTCCAGAGCGAGTCCATGTGCTGCGAGCCAATCACCGAAACACGGTGGAGATAGCTGCCTTTGCGGCAGCGATATTGAACGGCATTGGCATCGAAGGCGACGGGGTGCTCCCGAATCTTGAGGGTGCAACAGCTCATGGTCCGCTATCTACAGTGCTCTGTGGGCGGTACGCACTCCAAGCCCGTTGGGCGATTGATTTCATTCAGCGTGACGTCGATCTGGATAGAGATTCTGTGGCTTTTTTAAAGCCGCAGGGTGGAAATTGGTTTGGGCAAATCCGCACTTTGCTGACTGCAAATCGGATAGGCTATGCTGACATTACCCGGGAAGCAGAATGGCCTGAGGGGCCGGAAAATGTAGCGTTATCAACCTTCCATTCAGCAAAAGGGCTGGAATTCGACTACGTTTTTATTCTCGGATTTAATGATGAGAATACTCCTCACAGAGATGAGGAGTTAGATGACGAGGTATTTGTTCTCAGAAGGCTTTTAGCCGTAGCCGTCGCCCGTGCGCGAAAAGCGGTCATTGTTGGCTACAAACCCGGCGAGGAGTCGCGTCTCGTGCGTTATTTTGCTCCCGGCACGTACAATCTGGTCAACCTATGAGCATCCACGAGGTGATTGCCGCGCGCGAAATAACTGAGTTGCTTCATTTCACCACTAATAGAGGAATCGTTGGCACTCTCGCAAGCAACGCCCTCCTTTCCCGTTTCAAGCTCCCGCAGGATAAGTATTTGGAGCACGTTCTGCACGTCAATGCGGCAGTCCGACCCGAAGCGGCAGCATTTTTTGATAAGAGTCACAATTGGCTCGATTACGTGAATTTATCGATCTCGGAGATTAACGCTCGCTACTTCGCAGTGTCTAATCGATGGCACCATGATAAGGATGTGTGGTGGGGCATCTTAGGTTTTGATCCTCAGATTATGACTCACGAAGGCGTGGTTTTCGCGACTACCAATAATTCCTACGACTGCTGCATTCGACAAAGCGCCGTTGAAGGGCTCGAACGCCTATTTGCTCCCACAATTGACCGGAAGGGTACGTGGAAGGCTTGGCGAGGATCCCGTGGGGCGCGCCTTCCAACGTGCGAACAAGCTGAAGTGCTTTATCCGGCAGCGGTGTCGACGGAATTTCTGCGGCGTATTTACGTGAGAAAAGAGGAGCATCAAGACCAAGCGTCGGGCTGGCTGCGAGAGTTTGGCTATCGGGGCGTTGACGTTGTATTGTCCTCACAGAAATTCATTGGGAAGCCAAATTGAACACCGAGATCAAACCCTCAGTCCCCTATGGCGACATGGAGAAACATCGTGAGCGAGCCGTCGTGGGCTCTGCGTTGTGGGCAGCCGCAGGAGACGCCCTTGGCTGGATAACTGAGCTTTCGCGGGGACCCTCGGGCGTAGCACATCGTACAGGCTCATCAGAAGTAACTAGGCCCGTGAACTGGCGACGTCTGATCGGTGGAAGAAATGGTCCTCGCGTCGACCTGCCTGCAGGCACCTATTCGGATGATACGCAACTTAGGCTGGCAGTGTGTCGATCAATCAGAGGTGATGGCTCGTTCGATGTAGAGACGTTCGGAAAGATTGAGGTCACAGTCTGGCCAACCTATGCGCTCGGCGGTGGACTCGGGACAAAGGCGGCTGCTGTGAATCTATCTCGGCGGAGCGTCAATTGGTTCTCCAACTTCTTTGAAAGCGCGGGTCAGAAGTATGTGAATGGTGGCGGGAACGGCGCCGCCATGAGGATTCAGCCTCATGTTTGGTCGTCCTCGAACTTGGGTGACCGGATGCTGCTCAACGTATTGCGTGATGCCTTGGTCACCCATGGTCATCCGCATGGATTTTGCGGGGCAATGTTTCATGCTCTGTGTCTTTCGGACGCGATCAGTACCGGCCAAATCCCAGAGCCGAAAAGTTGGCATGGTTACATTGATCGCTTCAGCGATTTCGGTCGCTTCATCGGACTTGATCCTCAACTGTCGGCATTCTGGCAATCTGCATGGGCGAACGATGGAGGTATCCCGGTCACTCAGGCAATCGAGAAGATGATGAGTGAGGCTCGCTCCGATCTGGACGTGGTCCTGAAGCTCCTGGGAGAAAATACAAACCTGGCGTATCACGATTGCCTTGACGCTGTAGGCTGTCTAACGCCAAAATTTCGCGGCTCTGGCTTCAAGACGGCATTGGCAGCTGTCGTGCTAGCCTATCTTCATCGCAATCAAAATCCTAGCGTTGCGCTGGTGGTCGCTGCCAATGAATTGGAAAGCGATACTGACACAATCGCAACAATGGCTGGCGCGTTACTCGGAGCTGTTAGCGATCGTCTGCCAGAATGGCCCGTGCAGGATAGCAATTACATTGTTCAGGAGGCCCGCCGTCTGGCAGCAATCGCTCGCGGGGAACCGCAGGACAGTTTCTCCTATCCGGATCTTGGGCATTGGAATCCACCTGCGAAGCAAACCGCATCAATCGGGTGGCGGAAGGGAAAGCTCGCAATCGTCGGCCTCGGTATCCTTGAGCCATTGAGTGAGGAATATAGATCAGGCGACGCGGTGTGGCAGTGGCTGGCTCTGCCATTTGGGCAAACCATTCTCGCCAAACGCAAATCCAACCTGACAGATATGATCGCCGACTCGCAACTTCCCGGACCGCGTCAAAAAGCCAAGCCAACTCCACAGTCCACGAATGCCGGACCGACACCACCAAGCGTACGCGCGAGCGATTCGGCACGCGGCAGAGAGAGTATCCGCCAACAGGACTTGAGTACGCCGGCCAAGAGAATTACACGTAACGACATAGACGCTTGGACAGATGAGGTCATTCATTCAAATTTCGATGATCTTGCTCTGGGGCGTTTGTTGAACCTTTGCATTGATGCCACGGGTTCTGTCGATGCTGCGGTTGCCTTTTCGGCGATAGTAGCAAAAGCTAAGCTTGCTCGACAGAGGAGACGTTCGTAACTCGCAGCTGAGTTAACCTATCGTTAACCGAGGAAGCGCATCATTTAAGGCAGTCGGATCGGCTTTCCTCCTCCCATGCCCGGTTCGGATCAGGGGCGGTCGCCAACGGCCGCCCTTTTTGTGAGCACAGGCTTTGGGCCGGCTTGCCATGGTTCCCGTCATTTGCGATGCCTCATCCCTTTCAGGGAGTACAGCCATGACCGACTATAAAACCGCCATCGTCACCGGCGCCGGCACGGGCATCGGCAAGAGCGTCGCCACAGCGCTGCTCAAGGCCGGCTGGAATACGGTCTTCTGCGGTCGCCGCAAGCCGGTGCTGGAGGATGCGATCGCCGCGGCCGGGCCGACGCGGGCCAAGGCATTGGCCTTCGCCTGCGACATCAGCAAGGCCGATCAGGTCGACGATCTGTTCGAGACGGTGGCAGCGGCTTTCGGGCGCGTCGACCTGCTCTTCAACAATGCCGGCACGAGCTACAAATCGACATTGATCGACGACATCCCGGTCGAAGTGTGGAACGATATCGTCGGGGTCAATCTCACCGGCTCGTTCCTGTGTGCTCGCGCCGCGTTCGGCGCCATGCGCAGGCAGCAGCCGATGGGCGGCCGCATCATCAACAACGGCTCGGTATCGGCCTATGCGCCACGGCCGGGCTCGGTGCCCTATACGGCGACCAAGCACGCCATCACCGGGCTGACCAAGACGCTGGCGCTGGACGGCAGGCCCTTCGACATTGCTTGCGGTCAGATCGACATCGGCAACGCGCTGACCGACATGGCGCAAGCGATGACGGTCGGCGTGCCGCAAGCCAACGGCACCATTGCCGCCGAAGCGGTGATGGATGTCGAGCGCGTCGCCGATGCGGTCCTCCATATGGCCAGCCTGCCGCTCGACGCCAACGTGCTGTTCATGACCGTGATGGCGACGAAGATGCCATTTGTCGGGCGGGGCTAAATTAGTCTCACCCGGTGAAATCAGGGCCGGGTGACCGGAAGCGGCACGCCGGGTAAATATAGCGAAATCGGGCGGATTTCGTAGACGGCGGTCGGATTGACGCGGCGAAGGTCGCGCGCAATGTCGATGGCGGCGTCACGGTTGGCGCAGTCGACGACATAGAGCCCCAGCAATTGTTCCTTGGTCTCGGCGAAGGGGCCGTCGATAACCATTCCGGTGCCTGGCCCGCGCAAGGTGCAGGCGTCTTGTGTCGCGCCGAGCCGGGCCGCCGGCCCAAGGGTGCCTTGGCGGTAGAGCCGATCGTTGATCTGGAGAAGATCGGTCATCAGCGCCGCATCCTGCTCAGGCGTCAGTGCCGTAATCGCTTCTTCCTCGTGATAGGCAAGAATGGCATAGAACATCTGGCGTCTCCTTTCGTCGTCCTCACTTTGCCAGAAACGTCTCGATCCGCTCCAGCGCGCGCAGGATGTTCTCTTCGGAATTCGCGTAGGACAGCCTGACATAGCCTTCGCCGAGAATGCCGAAATCGGGGCCGCCGATCAGCGCCACGCCGGCATCCTCGAGCAGCGCCGAGGCGAGCTTCTTGGCCTTCCAGCCGGTCTTGGAAACATTGGGGAAGGCATAGAAGGCGCCTTTCGGCGTGATGCATGAAACGCCCGGCAAGGCATTCAACCCCTCGACCACGACCTTCCTGCGGCGGTCGAAGGCGCGCATCATCCTGTCGACGTCGTCCTGCGGGCCGTCGATGGCGGCTATGCCGGCATACTGGCTCGGCGCGTTGACGCAGGACCAGCAATTGACCGCCAGCTTGCGCACCTTGTCGTAGAGATGCGCGCCCTTGTCGCCATTCGGCCAGATCGACCAGCCCATGCGCCAACCGGTCATCGCCCAGGTCTTCGACCAGCCGTTGAGCACGATCAGCCGGTCGCGGATTTCGGGGAAGGCGAGCAGCGAGCAGTGCGTCTCGCCGTCATAGGTCATCACGTCGTAGATCTCGTCGGAGAGGATGGCAACGTCCGGGTGCGCTTGCAGCCCCCTGACCAGCTTTTCGATCTCGGCGCGAGGCGTGACGCCGCCGGTCGGATTGGCGGGCGAGTTGAGGATCAGCAGCCTGGTCTTCGGGGTGATCAGCGCCAAGGTCTCCGCAGCCGAAAAGGCAAAGCCGTTCTCCTCGCGCATCGGCACCGGGATGGGGGCAGCGCCGGTGAACTCGATCATCGAGCGGTAGATCGGAAAGCCGGGATCGGGATAGAGGATTTCGGCACCCGGCTCGCCGAACATCAGGATGGCCGCGAACATGGTCGGCTTGCCGCCGGGCAGGATCATCACCGCTTCCGGCGAGACTTCGACGCCGGTGGTGGCCAGCGTGCGGCGGACCACCGCTTCGCGCGTCGCCAGCAGGCCGTTGGCCGGCGTATAGCCGTGATGGCCGTCGCGCAGCGCCTTGATCGCCGCCTCGACGATATGCTGCGGCGTCTTGAAGTCGGGCTGGCCGATGCCGAGATTGACGATGTCGCGGCCTTGATGGGCAAGTGCCGTGGCGCGCGCCAGCACCGCGAACGCATTTTCCTCGCCGAGGCGGTCGAAGGCCGAAATCGTGTGGAGCATTTTTCCCGTCCGTGTGGTTCTTTCAGCGAGCGTGCGTTTTTGTGAGCGTCCGCCCGAAAAAGTCAACGGATCGGAGCTTCGCGTGTCGGAAAATCTCAAGAATTGGCAACCGCGCCCGCGGCCGGAACGCAAGGTGCTGGAGGGACGAACTGTCAGGCTTGAGCCGCTTAACGCTGAAAAGCACGGCGACGGCTTGTTTGAAGCATCTTCGGTGCCCGACATAGATGGCCGCTTCGCCTGGCTGCCCGACTACCCCCCGCAGACCCGTGCCGCCTTCCAGCCCTGGCTGGACAAGGCCGAAGCCAGCGAGGACCCGCTGTTCTTCACCGTCATCGACAAGGCCAGCGGAAAAATTGCCGGACGCCAGACGCTGATGCGCATCGACGCCGCCTATGGCGTGATCGAGATCGGCAACATCTATTGGGGTCCGCTGATCTCGCGTAAGCCGGCGGCGACGGAAGCGCAGTTCCTATTCATGAAATACATCTTCGATGAGCTTGGCTATCGCCGCTACGAATGGAAATGCAACAACCGCAACGAGCCGTCGAAGCGCGCGGCGGAACGTTTCGGCTTCAAGTTCGAGGGCATTTTCCGCCAGCATCTTGTGGTCAAGGGCGAAAACCGCGATACCGCGTGGTACTCGATCATCGACAAAGAGTGGCCGGCATTGCGCAGAGCCTATGAGGCATGGCTCGATCCGGCCAATTTCGAGGGCGACGGCCGGCAGAAGCGACGGCTCGAGGATTTTCGCGCTGAGTTCGGCGCCTGACCATGATCCCGAAAAGTGGACGCCGGTTTTCGGATAAGATCATGGTCAAACATGAAGACAGAGCCTCCGTCCCGGGTCTGCCGGGATGGATCAGGCTCTAGCAGGAGCTCATAGATGGCGCATACCCACGACCATGCTGCGCAGGGCCACGACCACAGCCATGGCGCAGGTGATGTGCACGGCTCGACCGACAAGAAGCGCGTGCTGATCGCTGCTTGCTTGACCGCCGGCTTCATGGTTGCGGAGACGCTGGGCGCCATCTTCACCGGCTCATTGGCGCTGCTGGCGGATGCCGGCCATATGCTTGCCGATTGCGTCGCGCTCGGCCTGGCCTGGTATGCCTTTCATCTTGCGAGCCGGCCGGCGACCGTGCGCCTCACCTACGGTTTCGGCCGGGTCAAGACGCTGGTCGCCTACACCAACGGCATCGCCATCTTCGCCATTGCGCTGTGGATCGTCTACGAGGCTTGGGGCCGCTTGCTAGCGCCGGCTCCGGTGCTCGGCGGGCCGATGCTGGTCGTCGCGATCGCCGGCCTGCTGGTCAATCTCGGCTCGTTCTACGTGCTGCACGGCGGCGACCGCGGCAGCCTGAATATGCGCGGCGCCATTTTGCATGTGCTGGGCGATCTGCTCGGCTCGGCGGCGGCGATCGTCGCGGCGCTGGTGATCCTGGCGACGGGCTGGACACCTATCGATCCGATCCTGTCGGTCCTGGTCTCGCTGCTGATCCTGTCCACGGCCTGGTCGCTGATGCGCGAGGCTGCCCACGTCCTGCTCGAAGGCGTGCCTGCAAGCCTCGACCGCGACCTGATCGCGAGGGACATCGAAGGTTCGATCAAGGGCGTGCGCGAGGTACATCACATGCATGTCTGGTCGCTCGACGGCTCCAGCAACATGGCGACGTTGCATGCCTGCCTCAATGACGGCGTCGACGCGCATATGGCGGTAAGCGCGATCAAGAAGCGGCTTGCGGCGGAACATGGCATAGCCCATGCCACGGTCGAACCGGAATTCGGTCAATGTGCAGACAGACATGAGTATGATGACGAGCACGAGCATGCGCATGACACGGCAGCGCACCGCGGCCATTATCACTGACTTCGGGAGTTCTGGGCATTGGCAACGATCGACATGAACTCTCGCCGCCCTGGTGCCGCGTGATGGACCGCGACACTCGCAATGCGGCGATCGGCGCCGCCTGGGTTTTGCTGCTGTTCGGCATCGCAGCCTATAATCTTCCAACAGTGATGCTGGCGGTCGGCAAGATCTCGACGGTTCTTGCCGGCGTCGTCGCGGCGATCTTCATGGTGGCAATCTTCGTCGTGTTCTGGCTGCGTAGCCGCAGCCAGCGCAAAAAGGGAAAGTGACATGCGCATTCTGATTACCGGCGCGGCAGGCATGGTCGGCCGCAAACTCATCGCCAGGTTGGCCAAGGACGGGGCGCTCGGCGGCCGCAAGATCGCCGCGCTCGATCTTCACGATATCGTGCCGCCGCAAGCACCGGTGCTCGAAGGTGTCAGCATTACCCCCCACACCGGCGACCTTGCCGCGCCGGGCGCGACGACAAATCTGGTCGCGCTGCGCCCCGACGTGATCTTTCATCTCGCCGGCGTGGTGTCGGGCGAGGCGGAGGCCAATTTCGATCTCGGCTACCGCGTCAATCTCGACGGCACAAGGGCGCTGTTCGATGCCATAAGGCTGGCGGGGTTTGCGCCGCGCGTCGTCTTCACCTCGTCGATCGCCGTGTTCGGCGCACCGTTTCCCGACGTCATTCCGGACGAGTTCCACCCGACGCCGCTGACCTCCTACGGCACGCAGAAGCTGATCGGCGAGGCGCTGCTTGCCGACTATACGCGCCGCGGTTTCTTCGACGGCATCGGCATCAGGCTGCCGACCATCTGCGTCAGGCCGGGAAAGCCGAACAAGGCGGCCTCGGGCTTCTTCTCCGGCATCATCCGCGAGCCGCTGAGCGGCCATGAAGCGATCCTGCCGGTGCCGCGCTCGGTCATCCATACACACGCCAGCCCGCGTTCGGCGGTGAATTTCCTGATCCATGCGGCTCAGATCGACGGTGCCGCCGTCGGACCGCGCCGCAACCTGACGATGCCGGGCGTCGCCGTCAGCGTCGGCGAGCAGATCGAAGCGCTGGAGCGTGTCGCCGGCGCCAAGGCGGTGAAACTGATCCGCGAGGAGCCCGACGAGACGATCTGGGCTATCGTCAAGGGCTGGCCGACACGCTTCGAGGCGCAGCGCTCGAGGGACCTTGGCTTTGCCGCCGAGACGAGCTTCGACGAGATCATACGCGTCCATATCGAGGACGAGTTGGGCGGCAATATCCCTAGTTAAAGCGCTCCGATCGGACGCAACGAGGTCAGGCGCCGGTCAGGCTGGCCGAGAGCAGCAGCAGGCCGAACAGGAAGACGAAGGCGACGCCGCCGATCTCGACGAAGGAATGGATGCGGTTGCCCATGCGGCCGTCGCCGGCGAAATACACCGCCCAGTTCTTGGCGGTCACCGCAAGCGTTGCCAGGGCCGAGACGGTGATTGCGGTGCCGAGGGCCATGGCCAGCACCGACAGGATGCCGCCGAACCATAGCCCGTTCAGCAAGGCGAAGCTCAGCACGATCAGCGCGCCGGAGCAGGGGCGGATGCCGACGGCAGCGACAGCCGACCAGGCCGTGCGCCAATCGAAGCGATCGCCGGAAAGCAGCGCCGGGTCGGGCGCATGCGAGTGGCCGCAGGTCTCGCAGACCTCGCCCGCCGCATGGCTGTGGTGATCGTGCGCAGCATGGGCGTGGTCGTGTGCGCCGTGGTCATGATGGTCGTGCGCATGGTCGTGATCGTCATGCGCATGAAGCGCGTGGGAATGTGCCGCATGGGCATGCGCGGAATGTGAATGGCCGGCATGTGAATGGCCGGCATGGGCAGCCGAGAGGCTGTAGCCGGGGCTTGCGCCGAACAGGCGAAGGATGGCCGGGCCGGCCTTGCGCCAAAGCAGCCAGGCGCCGAACAGGGTGACGAAGACATAGCTCATGATTTCGAGGAACCATGCGGCGTCGGTCATCGATATCGCGGTGCCGCGCAACACGAAATAGGCGAGCAGCATCACCACGATCGCGGTCAGCGCCTGCAGCAGGGCCGAGACGAAGGACAGCATGATGCCGCGCTTGAGCGCCACCTCATTGGCCACCATGTAGGACGAGATCACCGCCTTGCCGTGACCGGGGCCGGCGGCGTGGAAAATGCCATAGGCAAAGGACAGGCCGATGAGCAGCCACAGCCTGCTGCCATCCTGGCGCATCGCCTTCATCGCGCCGGCAAGCGCATGATAGAATTCCTGCTGGCGCAGATTGATCCACATCAGGATGTGGGCGAACGGGCCGGTGGCGGTTGGAGCCATGCCGTCATTGGTGCCGATGCCCAGCGAACTCTGGGCGTGGGCGGAGCCGAGAAAGTGCGTCATCACAAAGGCGGCGGCCAGAAGACCGAATGCCAAACGCAGGGACGGTTTCGCCACTGGATCTATCCTTCCGGCTGACAGGTCAGTTCGAGCTTGGTGGCAAAGATCTTGCTCATGTCGGTACCTGTCGGATCGTTGAAGAAGGCCTCGGTCAGGGTCTTCTGGTTTTCGGCGATCGCCTCGTCCGGGTTGGGGCGGACAACCTTGCTGGTGCAGGCCGGCGGCAAGCCATCGACCTGCAGATTGGCATCCTCGGTGAAATCGATCGCGGTGTAGAAGGTCGGATCGTAGACGCCGATATCGATCTTGCCGCTAAGTTTGATCGGCACCTTCGGTTCGGATTCAAACAGGATGATCAGCTGGTCATTATCGAAATTGGCCATCAGATGCGGCGGCGGGGTCATTGCCACGTCCTTGCCGTCGACGGTGACGAGCTGGAAGTAGTTGAATTCGGCAAGCGAGGCATGGACGGTGTCGGCAACATCCTTCAGCTCCTTGTCGTCGAGCTTCAGGTCGGAATTCTTGTCGAACTCCATCATCACCGTGCTCGAAAACAAATCGTCGAACCGCCAGACATGGCGCAATGCCTTCACAGTTTGGTGATCCGGGCCCAGGACCACTTCGAGGCGGGCTTCGGCGAAGACGTGGGGATGCACCTCAGCCGGTCCGACGGCGGCAAACGTCGCGGTCAAGGCCGAAGCCAGCATGATGGCTTGCTGTTTCAGGTGCATTCTCGGTCGCGATTCAATCGGCTTCGGTGAATTGCCGACAGTTACCAGAAAGGGGGCGAAAATGGGACCGCAAGGCGGCTGAAAGCTCATGCGTTGTCCAGCGCCTTGAACCACTGCACCAGGAAGTCGACGAAAACGCGAACTTTCGCAGGCAGATAGCGCCGGTGCGGATAGACGGCGAAAATGCCGCCACCAGGCAGGATGCGGTCATCCAGCGCAGTCACCAGCTTGCCGCTTTCGATGTCGGGCGCGGCGATGAAATCCGGCAGGATGGAAAACCCCAAGCCCGCCACGGCCGCCGCCCTTGCCGTCATCGGGCTGTTGACCTCCATCGGGCCGGAGACCGAAACGCTCACCGTATCGCCACTGTCGCCCTTGAAAGGCCAGTTGGTCAGCCAGCGGCCATTGGTGTCGATAATGCAAGGCACACGCGCAAGATCCTGCGGCCTGACCGGCATGCCGTGCTTGGCGATCAGCTCGGGAGACGCGCAAAGCCGCACCGAAAACGGCGCCAGGCGCCTGGCGATCAACGAGGAATTTTCCAGCCGCGAAATGCGCACCGCCAGATCGAAGCCCTCCTCGACCAGATCGACGAAACGGTCGTCGAGTTGAACGTCGAGTACGATATCGGGATGCTGCTTGGCGAAGTCGATCAGCGACTGGCCGATCGGCGCGTCGGCGAAAGTGCGCGGCGCCGATAGCTTGATCCTGCCGCGCACGTCGCCGGAGGATTCGCGCACCGCATCGGCAAGGCTGTCGACCTCGCGCACGATCTCCGAGGCGCGCCGGTAATAGGTGTGGCCCGCCTCGGTCAGGGAGAACTGCCTGGTGGTCCGGTTGAGCAGCAGTGCGCCGAGTTCGTCCTCCAGTTCGCGCACATATTTCGACAGCAGCGCCTTCGAGCGGCCGATCTTGCGCGCCGCCGCCGAAAAGCCTTCGGCCTCGACCACGTCGATGAAGGCGCGCATGCGGGTCAGCGTATCCATGTCATGCGCCTCCTTGGTGGGCTGAAAGGATGCGGGCGGCCAGCGCAATCAACTGCCGGTCGCTGTTCTTCGGACCGAGCAGCGAAAGCCCGAACGGCGCCCCGCCGACCTTGCCGAGCGGCAGCGTGATCTGCGGAAAGCCGGACAGGCCGGAAAGACACAGCAATCTCAGCGCGCGCTCGCGATAGGCCTGCAAATCGTCGAATGACGCGGCCTTGAGCGGCGCGGCACCCGGCGCGGTCGGCAGCACAAGAACGCCGTCATCGCCAAGCAGGCCGGCAAGCGCGAGGCGAAACGAAACGCGACGTTCCGTTTCACGTTGTGCGGTTGCCGCGTCGATGGTCGCGCCGTGCTCGAAACGCTCCTTGACCCCGGGTCCGAGCATGCGGTCGCCGCCGGCGATCCAGGCGCCGTGACTTTGCCAGGCTTCATAGCCTTGCAGCTTGCGGAAGCACCAATAGAGATCGTCGGTGGAATGCGACAGCGGGCCGACGGTGCGCGGTGCGCCCAGCACGGACGCGACACTGCGGACCATGGCGCGATATTCCGCGGCCTCCAGCGTGCCGAGCACGAGGCCGTCCAGTGCATCGAGAGCGATGGGGCGCCTCAGTTCGTGGCGATGCGGATCGTCGCCGAGCAGCAGCGTGCCGACCTTTTCATAGATGACGATGTCGCTTGCGAACCAGCCGAACGTGTCCAGCGAAGGCGCCAGCGGCATGGCGCCGTCGAGCGAGATGCGGCCATGCGTCGTCCTCAGGCCGATCAGGCCGCAGAAGCTTGCCGGCGCACGGATCGAGCCGCCGGTGTCGGACCCGGTGGCGATGTCGGCCAGCCCGCCGGCGACTGCCGCGGCAGAACCAGAGGACGAGCCGCCGGTGACGCGGTCGGGTGCTGCCGGGTTGACCGGCGACGGGAAATGCGCGTTCAACCCAAGCAGGGAAAATGCGAGTTCGTCGGTCTGCGTCTTGCCGACGAAGCGCGCGCCCGAATCAAGCAGCGCCTGGACGGCCGGCGCGGTCGCCATGGCCGGTGAAGCGTCCCGGTACTTCTGCGGGTTGCCGCAGCCGGTGCGGTAGCCGGCGACGTCGAAGATGTCCTTGACGGCCAGCCGCAAGCCGGCAAGCGGGCCGGATTGCGCATTGGCTACAGGGATTGGATCAAGGTCGAGAAAAGCGTTCAGCGGGCCGCGAGTGCCTGTCATGCGTTCGATATCCGGATGTGCTTGCCGCAGCATTTTTCTTCTGGTTGCCGCAGCATTGTTCGATGCCACAAATTTTACAACCTGCCATACGATTTTTATTGATTGTGAAATCTTTCGATCTTATATCGCGCTTGCCCAAAGTCGCACGTGCGTGTGGGTGTCCGCCGATCCTCGAATGGTGAGGGCAATCGGTAAGGTAACTGGAGCCAACCCCTCCAGTCGGTTTAGCGGCCAACCGCCAACCGAGGACACCTTGAAGCAACGACGGTGCGGGCCTTTCTGGTGTTCTGCCGGTCGTCCAAAGACCGGGGTTACTGAAGAGGCACACCTTCATTGCCGGCAGTGCGGACGGGCCTCCCATCCAAGCCAAGGCAGACAAAGCGAACCGAGGCCGGGCAAGGCCAAGGTTCACCGCCGCGAGACGGCGCTTCATGGTTCCGGGGTCTCCACCGGCTGGTTCCATGGATTTGACGTCCCGCCTTTGTCCACCGCGTGTTCGCGAGGCCGAGAGCCCGCGTCCGCAAGCCTTTGTGCGCGCCGAAAGGCGCTGATGGAGAGACCCGATGGCTACCCAGCGCATCCTTGACTTTCTCGCCACCCGACGTCCAAACGGCCCGTGCCTCGTCGTCGACCTCGATGTCGTGCGCGACAATTTCCGCGCCTTCGAGAAGGCGCTTCCCGATTCCAAGATCTACTATGCGGTGAAAGCAAATCCGGCGCCGGAAATCCTGCGCCTGCTTGCTGCGATGGGCTCGTCCTTCGACACCGCTTCCGTTGCCGAAGTCGAGATGGCGATGGACGCCGGTGCGCCGGCGGACCGCATCTCCTTCGGCAACACCATCAAGAAGGAGCGCGACATCCAGCGCGCCTACCAGCTCGGCATCCGGCTGTTTGCGGTGGACTGCGTCGAGGAAGTCGAGAAGATCGCACGTGCTGCTCCCGGCGCCCGTGTGTTCTGCCGCGTCCTGACCGACGGCGAGGGCGCCGAATGGCCGCTGTCGCGCAAGTTCGGCTGTGTGCCGGCGATGGCGGTCGACGTGCTGCGCCATGCCAAGGCGCTCGGCCTCGACGCCCATGGCGTGTCGTTCCATGTCGGCTCGCAGCAGACCGACCTGACTGCCTGGGATCGCGCGCTCGCCGATGCCAAGAAGGTGTTCGCGACGCTGGCCGACGAAGGCATCGTGCTGAAGATGGTCAATATGGGCGGCGGCTTCCCGACCCGCTATCTCAGGGATGTGCCGGTGGCTCAGGCCTATGGCCAGGCGATCTTCTCGGCGCTCAGGAAGCATTTCGGCAACGCCATCCCCGAGACGATCATCGAGCCGGGCCGCGGCATGGTCGGCAATGCCGGGGTGATCAAATCGGAGGTCGTGCTGATCTCGAAGAAGGCCGACAACGACAATGTGCGCTGGGTGTTCCTCGACATCGGCAAGTTCGGCGGTCTCGCCGAGACAATGGACGAGGCGATCCGCTATCCGATCGTCACCGCGCATGACGGCAGCGAGACCGCGCCTTGCGTGCTCGCCGGCCCGACCTGCGATTCGGCCGACGTGATGTATGAAAAGACGCCGTATCCGCTGCCCTTGTCACTGACCATCGGCGACGAGGTGCTGATCGAGGGCACCGGCGCCTACACGACGACCTACGCCTCGGTCGCCTTCAACGGCTTCGAGCCTCTCCGATCCTACGTGATCTGAAGGCTTCGGCCCTCAGATCACCCCGAGGTGGGCGCCTTTCGCCTGCCCGGGTTCGCCTGTGGAACAGATCTCCGCTCGTGAAGGATCGCGGAAATGGACATTGTAGATTTCATTGTTGAAGGCGCCTGGCTGGTCTCCCCCCTTGAGGGGGAGATGGCCGCGAAGCGGCCAGAGGGGGTCGGTTCGGCTGCGTCGACCTCTCTTGGACTGTGCGGGGCCAGCGCTTCACGCGCGGCAACCCCCTCTGTCGCCTGCGGCGACATCTCCCCCTCAAGGGGGTGTTTGGACCGGGGACATCGCGAACAGGTGTGCGAGGACATCGCGAACAGTTTGGCGCGCTTTG
>NZ_JAMYMK010000017.1:0-135930 GCF_040318565.1 Mesorhizobium sp. M1142 | reverse complement strand
CGACCAGCTCGAGCAGCTCGGCGTCGTCGACCTGGTCGACCTTGTTCAAGAACACCACGATCGAGGGCACGCCGACCTGGCGGGCGAGCAGGATGTGCTCGCGCGTCTGCGGCATCGGGCCGTCGGCGGCCGACACCACCAGGATCGCGCCGTCCATCTGCGC
The DNA here is from genome assembly GCF_040318565.1 of Mesorhizobium sp. M1142. Classification (NCBI taxonomy): domain Bacteria; kingdom Pseudomonadati; phylum Pseudomonadota; class Alphaproteobacteria; order Hyphomicrobiales; family Phyllobacteriaceae; genus Mesorhizobium; species Mesorhizobium sp. M1142. The sequence goes on along the minus strand of NZ_JAMYMK010000017.1, from coordinate 135,767 downwards.
GGCACCGGTGATCATGTTCTTCACATAGTCAGCGTGGCCGGGGCAGTCGACATGGGCGTAGTGGCGGTTGGCGGTCTCGTATTCGACGTGCGCCGTCGAGATGGTGATGCCGCGCGCCTTCTCTTCGGGCGCCGCATCGATCTGGTCATAGCGCTTGTATTCGCCAAAATACTTGGTGATCGCCGCCGTCAGCGACGTCTTGCCATGGTCGACGTGACCAATCGTGCCAATGTTCACATGAGGCTTAGTGCGCTCGAATTTACCTTTTGCCATAGTCTCTTTCCTTGGACGGCCTGGGGACGGCCTGGACCTTCAGTTCAGTCGAATGCGGGGCGATTAGCGACTAAGGCCGAAAAACACAAGTGCCTTGTCGCCGAGCGCGCTCGCCCGCCCGAACGCGTGATCCGGTTTCGGAGAATGTGGCGCGGATATAGGAACGAACAAGGGCAATTGGAATGGTTGTGGCGGCGGCTGACGGCTTTGACGGATTTACAGCCGGATCTGGCCCATTGCCGCCCTGGCGCCGGTCTGATTTCGTGGGCCGATGCATTTCATCCCGACTGCCATACGAGGCCCGCTGTTCATGGTCGTTTCGACCGGGTCCTACATCGTCAACGACACGATGATGAAGCTCGCAACCGCGGGACTGCCGCCCTATGAGGTGCTGTTCCTGCGCGGCGCTGCGGCAACATTGTGGGGCATTCCGCTGCTGTTCATGCTGGGCTATGGCAAGCAGATCCGGCTGATCCTCGACGCCAAGGTTTTGCGCAGGAACATGCTCGAACTGGGTGCGATCCTTTGCTACGTGGTGGCGCTCGCCAACATGCAGATCGCCGATTCGACCGCGCTCGGGCAGATCACGCCCTTGCTGATGCTGGTCGGCTCCTCGATGCTGTTTGGCGAACGGATCGGTGGGCTGCGCCTGGCGCTGATCGGGCTCGGCTTTATCGGCGCAGTGATGGTGGCACAACCGACAATGCAGGGGATTTCGGTCTATGCCCTGCTGGCGCTAGGCAATGCCGCCCTGTCCGCGGCGCGCGATCTGGCCGGACGCAAGGTCGCCGCCGACGTGCCGGGAATGGTTGTAGCTATTTCCGCGGTGATTGTCGTGCTCGCGGGCGCCGGCATTGCGCATCTGGTTTCCGAGCAGTGGGTGGTGCCTGAAATCCGTCACCTGCTGCTGATGGGCGGCGCCGGACTGTTCCTGATCTTCGGCCACTTCTTCATCTTCATGGCCTATCGCGTCGGGCCGACCAGCGTGGTGGCGCCGTTCTACTATTGCTTTACCGTCTGGGCGGTGATTTCAGGCGTGGTGGTATTCCGGCAACTCCCGAATGCGCTGGCCATCTGCGGCATCCTGCTGGTGGTCGCCAGCGGGTTGACCATCGTCTCGCTCGACGAGCGCAAGCGCCGGTTGACCGTCGTCGCTTGAAACTGAAATCGGCCTGCACAATAGGAGGAGCGCGTGGCAAGCCCGGATGACAACCAGAATTCACGCAACCGCAGGCTTATCGGAAAGTGTCTGTGCGGCGCCGTTCAGTACGCGGTGGCAGACGGGTTCGTCTACGCCGCGAACTGCCACTGCTCGAACTGCCGGCGCACCACCGGCTCGGCGTTCAAGCCATTCGCCGGCATCGAGCGCGACAGGCTGAGCCTGACCAAGGGCGAGGACAATCTCACGATCTTCGGCGATGAAACCGGCCATGACGCGCACTGCAAGACCTGCGGCTCGTTGCTCTATTCGGTGGTCCGCGACGGTGCCTTCGTGCATGTCGCCATGGGAACCCTCGTCGACGAGCCGACCATCCGGCCGATGCAGCACATCTTCGTCGGCTCGAAGGCGAAGTGGTTCACGATCACCGACGATCTGCCGCAATACAGAGAACACGCGGTCGCCGGAGATGCCGGCGAATAGCTGACCGTTAGAAAACGCTCAACCAAATTATCGTTTCGTTTTCGCGTGGGCCGCCAAGGAAACTATACTGTGCTCCGTCACTGAACTTATGTCGCGGGGATTTCTGTGGCATTGCCGCCCGACTGGTTGCCCAATGTTGCGATGAAGCGCGTCATTTGCCACTGGACGGCCGGCTCGCATTCGGCCGGCGATACCGACAGGGATGCGTATCACATACTGGTCGAGGGGAATGGCCGCCTGGTCAGGGGCCGGCCTTCGATCGCGCTCAATTCGGGCCGGGTAAAACCGGGATATGCCGCGCACACGCTCAACTGCAACGGCGGCTCGATCGGGGTTTCGCTCTGCTGCATGGCCGGGGCGGAGGAAAGGCCGTTCGATGCCGGCGGCTATCCGATGACCAGGGCGCAGTGGGACGCGATGACCGCGGTTGTCGCCGAACTCTGCAAATACTACCGCATCAAGGTCACGCCCAAAACGGTGCTGTCGCATGCCGAAGTCGAGAGCAATCTCGGCATCGAGCAGCGCGGAAAATGGGATTTCACCCGGCTGCCCTTCGATCCGACGATCAGCGGCGCAAGCGCCTGTGGCGAGCGGCTGCGCCGCGACGTGACGGCGGCAATGGGCGCGATGCCAAATCTGCCGGTGAGGATTGGGCGCGATGCCGCATGGCAGCGACTGCTCGAGGAATTATGGCCGATCATGGTGAGAGGGCTGGAAGCCGGCCTCAACACGCTGATCCGCGAAATCCTCAAAAGGATCAGATAGGGGGTCGGCATTCACCCGAATGCCGACGCAACTGCCGGACGGCTTCTACAGTGCCCTCTTGCCGCTGAACTGATGATAGGCCCACAGGACAACCACGGCACCGACCACGGCGACGATCAGGCTATAGATGTTGAGCCCGGTAACGCCCGACGCGCCAAAGGCGCTGAAGATGAGCCCGCCGACGATGGCGCCGACAATCCCGAGCACGATGTCGAGCACCAGGCCTTGCCCGCTTTTATTGACGATCTTGCTGCCTATGAAGCCGGCGATGACGCCGAGAATAATCCAGCTTAATATTGACATTTTTCCTCTCTGTTCCCCGCACCCGATTACTTCCACATTATTAAGCAAAGCTCAAGCCAACTTGAAAATCATGATTACGGAAAGCTCAAACCGGCTTGAAATTCGCCATGGATGCGTCATTGTTGGAGACGGACGGGCAATTTGACATGGAGATCCACAATGGGACTGTTTGACAATGCCGTTCCCGGCGGCAACGTCGCCAAGCCGCTGATGATCGCGCTCGGCGCACTTTTGGTGGGAAAAATGCTGAGCGGTGGAAGTTCCGCCCAGCCGGAGGCGGCGCAGAGCCCTGCCCCCGTCCCGCCTGATACAACCGCATCCGCCGATGGCGGACTGCTCGGCGGTCTGGGCGGACTGCTCGACAAACTGAAGGATGCCGGCCACGGCAACGTCGCCAATTCGTGGGTCGGCACCGGTCAGAACCAGCCGATCAACCCCAACGATCTGGGCAGCGCTCTCGGGCCGCAAATCATTCAGGAGATCGCGCAAAGGACGGGCCTGAATCAGCAGGAATTGCTCCAGCAATTGTCCGCGGCCTTGCCGGGACTTGTCGACCAGCTGACGCCGAACGGGCAAGTGCCGCAGCAGAACCAGCTCGCGTCCATTTTCAGCAAATTCGCGAGCTGACGCCTGTCGCCCAACGCCGCCTGCGGTTCGGGACAACGATATGCGTAAAACACAGATTAAGATGCGCGTCCTTCTGGACGCGCATTGAACGCTCTGAACTATCGGCAACGCGCTTCGCTTGGCGCTGCCTGCTTCGGGATCGTGCGCGAGGTGCGCCGTGGCCTTGGGGAAAATCTGGAGCGGGTAGCGGGAATCGAACCCGCATATTCAGCTTGGAAGGCTCCTAGAAATACAATGAAATCAATGCGCCGTGTCACTGCTGCCTTTGGCCGTGTCAAATTCTGCCGTCGGGATCAGGAGGCGTGTCACTCGTGGATAGTGCCGCCCTGCCGACTTCCGACATCTTAGGCCCCGTATCTGGGCGGTTTCTGGGCGCGGTCTAGTCAATGCGATGGCCCATGCCGGAGACTTTAGTGTTCTCCGGTGTATAGGTCAGGCCGACGGCTTTGCCGCCGCACTTCGCACACCTCAGCTTCGGAATGAGATCATCAGCCATCGCTGGCGCATCCGGACCAAGCTTCGCCTTCAGCTTCTCTAGATTGAGCGGCTGATTATGGTGGCATCGCGAATTGTGGCAAAACGCGATGAGCCGCATCTTGTCATCCATCAATGATTGTAGTGTCCAGCCTTTCGCCATCCGGTCGATATAGCGCTGGCTCTTGACGATTGCCAAGTAGGCGCCATCATCGGGTGATGGAAGCATCCCCAGCGAGCGCGACGGCCTCCCCAGCCGGTGCGCGCATGGAGCAACCCGAAAGGGCATGTTCGTTATGAAGCCTGGAATCTTTGAGGAAGTTCCGTGGTCCGACACCATCACGGGTTACGACAAAGAGAATTTCACCATCTACATGCGGATCCTGGACGCCTGCGCTGACAATGCCAGCCAAGAGGAGATGGCCAAGCTCATTCTTGGCATCGACCCCGTTCTTGAACCGGTCCGCGCTCGCAAGGCTGTTCGCAGCCATATCGACCGGGCGAACTGGATGGTGACGACCGGCTACAAGGAACTGTTCGCCGGTTGACTGCTATTCCTCATCGCCAAAACCGAGCAGCGAGGCATGGCGTATGTGGCTGTGATCGCCACGGAGATGCTTGACGCGCAGCTTTACGCCAGGCTTGACCCACTGCGTCGCCGGCCGCTTCTTCATGGCCTCTGGCGGCGGGCCGGCGTGCTCCCGGACGCGCTTCAACAGCCTATCTTTCATGTCGCGGCCCAAGGTGATGAAGGCGGTACCGAGATATTTGCCGGTGCCGGGATCAGCCAGCAACGCGAATGCCGCCTTGCCCGGCTCGCGCTCGACGCCGAGCAGTTCGAATTCGTCGATGGTCCAGCTCTTTGTCTTCAGCCAGTTCGACGTCGGGCCGCTGCGATATTTGCTGTCGGCGCGTTTTGATACGACGCCCTCGAGTCCGGCCTGATCGGCCAGGTAGAAGATCGACTTGGCGTCACCGGGTATGGCCTCGCTGAACTGGATCCGGCTGTTCGGCTTGATGATGCTGTAGAGCATTTCCCGGCGCGCTTTGCAGCCGATGTCGCGCAGGTCGTGGCCGTCAAGATGCATGATGTCGAAAGCGCCGAGGTACATGGCATAGGGATCGCTGTGGACGGCTTTCTGGAGCGCGTTGAAATCGGGCAGCCCGGCTTTGTTGGGGACGACCGCCTCGCCCTCGATGATGGCGTTCTCAACCTCAAGCTCCCGCGCGGCTTCGGCGACGCCCTTGAATTTGCTCGTCCAGTCGGCACCGGATTTGGTGAAGACACGGATGTCGCCCGGGCCATTGATGACGACCTGGGCGCGGTAGCCGTCGAGCTTGATCTCATGAATCCAGTTCTCACCCTCGGGCGGTTTGGCGACCAGCTTCGGGATCATCGGAGGGATGAACGCCAGCCTTTCGCCCATACAAACTCCACGCAACAGACCCGATTCAATAAACTTTGAACGTTTCGGTTCCATGAACGCAAAAAGCCCGCCGCACCTTTCGGCACGGCGGGCTATGTTGATTTTTGGGACCAGATCGGAGGGTCAGTCGACCGGCGAGAAGTCGACGTAGTAGCTCTTGCCGATCACAAGTTGCTCAGCCGCCTTCGGGTTGTCGATCTGGAACTCGGCATGACCCGACGGTGTCGCCTTCTGGAACGAAAGATCCTCGGCGACCTTCTGATCGTACTCGCACCGGAAGATCGCTTTCGCGCCGCCCCAAGCCTGAGCGAACACGTTCTCCAGTCGCATTTTTGCACGAATGCCCATCTCTTCATCTCCATGAGTGGGGGTTGCCCGGAGCCGCCGGGCGCGGATTGCTACGGCGCTTCCGGGGTCAGCGGCGTCAGCGTCGCGGGCGCCGGCACGATGTCGAAATAGACCGTCGGTGCCGTCACCTCGATTGGGAAGGCGAGCTTCTGCAGGACATTGCAGGTGTAGGTGAAGCGCGCCTCGTAATGCGCCCGGCCGAGCGACGTGGCCAGCGGGATGGTGATCGAGCGCTGATAGGTCTCGCGGCCCTCCGGCGGATAGCCGTCGATCAGCGGCCGGCGGCCGACCGTGTAGGTCGACGGCACATGCACGGTGCCATCCGAATCGGTGACGTAGCGCTCGACGGTCGCCGCGCAGATGCGGTTCTGGATCACCGTGTACTGGACGTCGAGCACGCCGCCCTGCGGCACCTGCGGCGTCAGGACGCTCGCCGTCTCGAAGACGATCGGCGGCTCGCGATCGATCAGGATGGTGACCAGCCATGCCAACAGCACGGCAAAGGGGGACGCGACCAGCGCCGAGCGCCAGTCGAAGGCGCGCGTTCGTTCCAGCACCATCATCTGGCCCTCATTTGATCGACCTCAGATAGGGCGCCAGCAGCGCCCAGAGCTGGTTCAGCGCCACCAGCACGGCGGCAAGCCCAAGCACGAATTTGGGCGCCGAACGCAGCGTCTTGTTGAAGATCACCGAGCGGGTGACGATCCGGAAGCCTGCCTCCCACTTGTCGTCCGGCAGCTTCAGGAACTGGTCCAGCCGGTCCATCTGCTTCTTCGACAAATGACTGATCTGGATGATACGTTCGCGCTCTTCCTCGTTCCATCGCGCCACCATTTCGATGGTGCGCTTGTCGAGCTCCCGCCAACGCTGCGGCAACGCCAGCGGATCTGTTTCCGGCATCGGTTCTCCCGCCCAATCAGGATTTCAGTTCGGCGCGGCGCGCACCGCTCGCCTTTGAGTGGCGATCGCATTCGCCGGGCTTGTAGAGGCCGATGGCGCAGCCCGGCGCCATCGTCCGATCGATCCTGTTCTGATCCTCGACCGTCTTGCCCTGGGCACCGGCCAAGCTGTTACCGAGGGCCGAGCGAAGCGCCGGAACACCGCTGACGCCGGAAGTCCCACACCCCGCCAGCAGCAACACAGTCGTCAAAAGACATGCGAGCATCCAGACCCTTGTCGATCGCATCATGGTTTTCCCTTTCGATCTTTTGGCGGACTTCCTCCGCGCCCTTGTGCTTGACGTAGGCATAGACGCCCCATGCCGCGCCCGAGGCGACGACGATGGTGACGCCGATGGCGATGATGCCGGCCAGCTGCCGGTTGACGCCGAGCATGCCTGCGACAAGCGTTATGATCCAAGTCATCAGCACGACCTCCAGACGCCGCCGGTTAGGAAACCATGCCAATGACCGACGTGATGAACTGACGGCGTCAGCGTCGGCGAAACCCGATTTCCGTCCCAATCCCATGAAGGCGAAGTAGCTGGTCTGATGGCGAGGAAACCCTGCGAGCCGCAACCGCAGGGACAATTATACCAGAGACCCCCGACCGGATCGCCCGATAGCTCGAAATCGCCAGGTTGCGTGCCGTCTGCGTCGATATCCGCTACCAGTCTGCCCGTGACCGGCTCCGTCTTGACCTCACCCATCACGCCAGCACCGCGTCAGGCGCCGCGGCATCGGCGGCGATATCGATGTCGCCCTCGTCGGTGCGGCGGCTCTTGAACCAGCCCCACACCGCGTAGGCGGCAAGGCCAAGGCCGAGCAGGCTGGAGCCGGCGAGCAGCGCGTTGGCGACGGTCTGCGCCGTGTCGGCCTCGATGCCGGTCAGGTAGCTTGCCGTCTCGGCGACCTGGTCGCGCGCGGCGATGATCAGCACCAACACGCCGCCGCCCTTGGTGGCCTTCTTGACCTCCGGCACCTGGCTGACCAGCTGTTCGCCCGGCTGCTCGGCAGCGCTCTGTTTCCATGCCTCGAGGCGGCGGAAGGTCTCCGGCCCGGCGACGCCGTCGGCCGTGACCTTCTGCGCTTTCTGGAAATCGCGCACCGCATCGCGGGTCGACGGGCCATAGTCGCCATCGACGTTGACGGCGTAGCCGGCGCGCGCCAGCAGCGTCTGCAGGTCGCGCACCCTGGCGCCGGTCGAGCCCATGCGCAGCATGCCGGTCGACGCCGAGACAGGCGGGGAGCCGCTGAGGCGCCGATAGGCCGCCGCCATCTTCAAATGATAGCCATGCTTCTTGTAGGCTGGGCCATTGTAGCCGCGAGCGAAAGCGGCAAAATCCAGCCGGCGCAGCTCGTCGGCGAGGCCGAACTTGTCGATGAAGCGGGCCATGATGTCGATCTGGCCGGCGGCACCGCTGCGGGCGAGCTTGATCATGTCGTCGACGCCGGCGAAGCCGAGCTTTTGCCAATGCGCCGTCATCACCTGGCCGAGTCCGATCGAGATCGATTCGAGCGCCGCCTGCCGGTCAATTTTGGCCGCGCGCGCCAAGAGCATCCAGCGGGCCGCCTGCGATGCCGGGTTTTTCACCTTGCCGGCAACCGGGCTGGCAAGCCCCTGCGCGCGGGCGACGGCGCGGTTCGCGGCATTGAGCCGGGCATCGAAATAGTGCCCCTCGAAGCGGATCAGCGGCTCCTGCTTGCCCTTGACCATGGCAAAGACCTGGCCGTTGCTCTCGACCTCGGCGACAGCCTGCAGGGCGGCCGGCGAGCATTTGAGGCGAGCGGCAAGGCCCTCGATCGCATGCAGCGTCGAAGCGTCGAACATGGGGAGTCCTTTCCGCCCTCGCGGGCAGGTTGTGCGGTTTCGGATTTTAGGTATCTTGGCCCTAAGGAGATGCCCGACCGACGGCCGAAGAACCTCGCAGAGACCTCATAATTCTTAGCGGCCCGTGGGCTTCACACAGCGCTGACTTTCGAGCCAATGCTGCGCAGAGGGGCGGAGAAATCCGCACAGCCGACCATGGCCTGCTGAGGTTGATTGACGGCCGTTGAGAAGTTCTGAAGAGTTGGCAACCTCAACGAGGCCGACGTCATTCGGAACGCACTACGCCTGCCGAACTAGGCAATGATCACGAGAACCGGACCGGAATAGGCCACCCATTCACCCTGGATGCCAAGCAGCCCCTTTTCGGTGCCATTGGGGTTGTATCGGTCTGGTGTTTTTTTCCATCCAGATTTTCCAGCTCGGCGCGGTAGACGGTGAAATCCGCGCCTTCCTGACGGCTTCGGTGTTGGCATAGCCGATCACTTTCGCGTGATCTAGCGTGACGCGAAAAGATGGAGTAATGCATGCTTGGGTTTTAATTGGGGGGTTCGCAATGCCACTGACTGACGAAGAAGTAGCCACCACCACACGCCGCGCGCGGGTAATGGGTAACCTGCTCAAGAAAGCCGAAGCAGCCAGCGATTTCCTTGAGCTAAAGGCGACCGTTCTGGACCTTTGCCGCGTCGTAAATGCTCAAGTACAGGCAGAGAATTTCCCCGAGTACGACTAAGCCGGTGGCACAAAAGACCCTGCTGGGATGGCCGGTCAAAAAAGGCGCTACCGTTTGCGCGAACCGCTTCTCTGGGGCTCACGAGAACCGGCCAGAATAAGCCACCCACTCATTGCTGATGCCGAGCAGCCCCTTTTCTGTGCCGTTCGGATTGTATCGGTCTGGCGTAACATCCAGATTCTCGAGAGCAACACGGTAAACCGTGAAATCCATTCCGCCCGACCCGTTGGCGAAGTTCGGAAGATTGCCTATGCGCGGCTGGACGGCCGGCTGGTTAAGCGCTCCGCCACTATCGGTAAAGCCGGTGTTGGTCGCGACCAGAACACCATCCTTGTACCACGGCTCGGTGACAACATTGCCGACGCCGCGCGTGTAGCGGATCGCAACCTGATGAAGGTCCCCGACGACTGGCGGGCTGATCAAGTTCCGATAGCTTGAGCTGTCAACGACCATGCCGAGAAGGTTGGTTGAGCGAACTTCAAGGGTGTAAGCGCGAGTGCCGAGCAAATCACCCCATCCTGCTATAGACCGTGTATTCCCGCCAGTCGGCAGAGCGTTGAACTTGAGCCACACTGTGAAAAGGAAATCCGCAGTAGCGCCCACGAGCTTGAAGGCGTCCGGCAGGTCTATGTACCCAGACCCATTCTGGAAACGGATGCCGACAATCTGGCCGGCTCCGTTCGTCACATAGGACATGCCGCCGGTGCCGCCGATTGTTGCCACGGCCGCGCCATCAACCAAATTCCTGAACTGCTTGCCGACGCTCAGGGCTTCTCCGTTCTTCGTACAGTAAGCCGACTTGAAGTCGAAAAGCCCGACAGTCCGATTTGAGATGGTCCGGTCGCGCCGCAACAGACGCAGCTTGGCAGCGGCCGCAATCGCGTCAGCGTTTCCGCCAGCAGCGGCAGCGGCGACAGCGTCGAAAGCGGAGTATTTTTGAACGAAGGTCATTCGATGCTCCTATTGCGCCCAGCCGAGCGCGACCATTTTTGCGTAGATGGTGTTGTCGGCAATCGTGTAGCCGGCATTGTTGAAGTGGATGGCATCGGAACGCAGGGATGCAGGCACGATGCCATTCGCCACGTCGGTAAGATCCTGCGCAGAGCCGTCATTGGCTGCCTGCAACGGCCCGATCAGGTCCACGTAGAAATTGCCATGATCTGCCGCATAGCCGGCATTGAGCGCGATGATCTGATCGTAGGCGATCTTGTTTGCGCCGGAGGTATTGCGGTCACCACTGCCCGGGGGCACGGAAAGAACGAGGTAGCGAGACTTCCAGTTCTTGAGGTGAGCGACCATGGCGATGACGGACGCCCGGTTTTCGGCCGGCACCGTGATGCCATTGCGGCCAACCCAAATGATGTTTGTCATCTGGTCGAGCGGCAGGTTCGTTGGGCTGCTGCCAATCGCGCCACCGCCCGTCGGGTCGACAATGAAGGTGGTGCCCGGCGGACAGGGTGTGGATGCCCCGGCGGCGGCTCTTGTGAAGCTCACCTGCCCCGCCTGCACGGCACGCGACAAAGTGCCATAGACGCCCGCCAACGTGCCGGTGAGCACGATGTTGGTGTACTGGGACAGCTTGCCGTCATCATCGAGCGTCACGTTGACTGCGCCCGACGCAGGGATGGTGTTGCCGCTGGCCGTCACCGTGGTGATGACGCCGCCTTGATAGACGGCAACCTGCTTGGCGCTTAACGAACTCTTGCCGCGATTGATCACCGTGCGGCCGAGCAAGGCGGCGAGCTTGTCGGGATAGTTGTTGGTGTAGATGAAACTTGTGCCGGCGCCGCCGCTGACATCCTCAAGGCCAGCGGTCAGGCTGTCGCCCCAGCAAACGCAGCGCCTGTCAGCCAGAGCCCGGTATGCAGGGCCGCCCCCGACTGGCGCAAACTTGATCGCGCCATCGCTTTCATCCGAGAAGAAAACAAGGCTTTCGGCATCGTTGAGTGTCGGCCTGGTGTTGCGCCCACCGGCCGTGATTTTGGTGACAATTCGGCTCGTTTGATCCTCAGCATACACATCGATGTTGCTGCCGTTTTCGAGCGTGTAAACGGCCTTCGTCGCCCCGATGTCAGCAGCTTGCGAATTGGCGGCGGCCGGCGCTGGCGGCGACTGCACGGCGATATAGGTCACCGTGCGACCATCCAGCAGCGTTGCCGACAGGACCAGCCCGTTTGCATCCGTCGCGGCAGCATAGAAGCCGGTCAGGTCCGGCTCCCCGAACACGTATTGAACGCCGGCCCCGGTGACAGTGATGGTCGCACCTTCCAGCGCCAAGCCGGCGACAGTGCCGCCCGCCGACACATTGCCATCCACGCCAAGCCATGGCACCGATAGAGGCAGCATGTTGCTTGCCGAGCCGTCATGCTTTACGCCGCCGAAAATCCGCTCGTTGACATCGATACAAGCGGTCTGCCAGCCGGAGAGGTCTGCTTCGAAAGTGTCGTAGGTTGAAGGGAAGATCGCATCAAACATTGCCTTGCTTGGATAGCTGGCAATCAGCGTCGCGACTGTCGCGACGTTCTTGTACATCAGCGCGTAGGTCGTGGTTCCGTCGCCCTTGACGATGAAGAACTGGCCGTTGACGGTCGCGGCGATGCCTGCGGCGGTAGTATCGTAGATCACTCCACCAACTGCGGCCGCAGCCTGTGTCGCAGACAGTCCGGCGGCTGCCGCATCGGCGCCCGTCGCCAGCCGATCGGCTGCAGTCTGACCGGCATCGGCGCCCGTCGCCGTCCTGTCGAGCCCTGTCGCGATGCGATCGGCGGCAGTCTGGCTTGCATCGGCGCCGGTCGCCGCGCGATCGAGCGTGGTTTGCGCGCGGTCGGCGGCGGTGGCGATGCGATCGGCCGCGGTCAGGCCGGCGTCAGTGCCGGTCGCCGCACGATCGAGGCCGGTTTGCGTACGGTCGGCGCTGGTCTGCGCACGATCGGCCGCTGTCTGGCCGGCATCCTGCGCAGCCGATTCTGCGGCCGCCTGCGCCAGCGTCACGCCGGTCTCGAGGTCGCCGAACTCGTCGGCGATGGTTTGCGCCTGCTCGGCCGCCTGGCGCGCCTGGTCGACCTGTGCGGCGCCCTGCGCCAGCAGCGTGCCCCAGAAATTTTCGCCGGTCGCGGCCCACGCACCGGCCGTCTTCAGCCACTCGTCGCCATTGGCGCGAATGATAGCGCGGTCGCCGTCGCGGCCAAAATCGGCGACCAGCTCGGCGGCATCGTCGACCGGCAGGAAGGATTGGCCAGCCGGGCCGGAGACGACGACGACATTTGGGATTTCGAGGATCGCGTCATACGACATCGCGGGTCACCGTTGTCAGAACTGGCCAGATCACTTTGTCGAGCACCATGCGGCTGTCGTCGCCGTCGAAGCGGGCGATATCGAACACGACGATGGTCGAGGCGACGAAAGGCTTGGTCGCTTCCTCCGACAGGAAGAAGGCCAGCGTGCGCGGCGCCTCGCGCTGGATCGTCAGATCAAGCGTGTCGGCTTCGAACAGCACCGGGCCGGGCACGGCGGCGCGGAACTGCGCCACCAGCCGGCCGGTCGCCATCTCTTGCGCATCCCACAGATCCTGCGGGAACTGCAGGCGCATCTGGAAATCGTAGCCAGGCCGGATCGGCTCGACATCGGGAAAAACATATTTTGCCATGATTTCAGAGAACCGATGCCGCTGTGAAGAAGGCATCAACCTGCGCGCCCGAAAAGCCGAGCGCGGCAAAGCCGGCCTGCATCGTCGGATCGGTGCGGACGAAGCTGCCGCTGTTTTCGTAGGCGATCTGGACGGCTGGGCCTTGCGTTGCAATCCAGGCTTCGACATCGGTGAGCAGGCCGGCGGCCAGCAGCTGCAGCTTGAACTGTCGCGCGGATACCCGGTCCGGAATGACCGGCACCGGTACGGGCGCGGTGAACACTTCGCCATCGAACAGGAAGCCGGGGCATACCGCATCATCGGCTTCGATAAAGCCTTCCGGCGCGGCGCCCGTTCGGTCGGACTGAACGACGATTCCGTTTTCGACGAGGACGAAAATGCTCATCTAGTCTCCCCAATATTTCAGGCGGGCGTAGTGCTCGATAGAGCCGACGCCGAAGGCGAGGCCGAGGCCATCAGCCTGGGTGGCTGTGGTCCGATATTCGAGGCGGTAGGCATGACCGCCGATGACCAGCGCTCCGCCGACCGCCATGGTGCCGGTGTTCGGCGAGTTGTTGCCGACACCGCCGATGCCAGTCGCGACCTCTGCGCCGGCCGTCACATCGTAGAGACGAACATTGATCGGGATGGCATAGGCGGAGACCTGCCATTCGACCCAGCCATCGGCCGCCGGCGTGAAGATGTTGCTGGCCAACGCCATCAGATTGTAGGGATCGCGTACCTTGGTGTTGAGCGCGTGGATGGCCCATGCGCCATTGCCGGGCGCCGATGTGCCGCCGCCGACGCCGGAGGCCTTCTGGTCCTCCAGCACGGCATCGGGCAGGCCGTTGCCGCCGCCATATTCCGGTGCGGTCGCCGCGGCATTCATGCGCAGCGTGCGCCGCGCCGCGCCCTTGGGCACGCGCGCCAGAACCTTCGGCCCCGTCGCATAAAGCAGGTCGCCCGCCACCAGGCCGGCCGGCGCCGGCAGGAACAGCTTCTGGCCAGCGCTGTCGCCGACGACCAATACATTGTCGTCCGTGTCCCACTGGACATCGCCTTCGGCGGTCGGCAGCGGGTTGGCGCTCTGCTTGAGAATGATGGTGCTGCTGACCGAAGCCCCGTCGACGCGCGTGAAGCGCAGCAGCCGCCAGTTGCCGGAGCCGAGCGATTGCACCGACGCGGTGTCGCCGGCCGCGGTGACGATGTTGGAACCGCCGGGCAGGATCAGGCTGGTGGCGTTATGGGTCAGCGTCAGCGCCGCGGCAAAAGTCAGGCGGCGGATGGCGCCGGCCGGCGCCGAGCCGAAGGAAGAGATAGCGTCCGTGCCGGTGATGCGGACATTGATGCCCGTGGCATCGCCGAGATCGGTGGTCGCCGCGCTGGCGATGTCGGTCGACATGGCCGACAGATTATCGGCGGCATCGATCAGGCTCGACGCGCCGGTGCCGCCGTGGTCGATATCGATCAGCCCGTCATTGTTGGCGTCATAGATGGCCTTGGCCATCATGCCGTAGCCGCCGACATCGACGCCGGACAGGATGTCGGTGACCGCCGCACCCAGATAGAGCTCCAGCACGGTCTTCAGCAGCGCCGGGTCGGCCGGGTCGAGGGTTGAAAGATTGACCCCGGAGGCGATCAGCACGACGCGCAAATTGGCGATGATGCGGTTCCAGTCGTCGGCGGTCAGCTTGGTCGAATCGCCATAGGACAGGCCGTTGCGCGCCCAGGAGAAGCCATCGACATGGGCGGTGCCCATGCCCGCCGGCGGCGTCAGTTTCTTGACGACATCGAGTATCCCAAACAGGTCGGGTGCGGCCATGATTTACAATCCGGTGAAGGAGAAAGGGGCCAGCCGAAAAGGCGAGGATGCGGCCCGTGAGGCAATCAGGTCTTGATTATGTAAAGCACCGCCCGGTTGCGCGGCCGCGTTTCGGCATCGCCTGTCGTCACATTGACGATGTCCACATAGGGGTTGCCGCCGCCGCCCGGATCCCAGCCATCGTTAACGTTGCGCTCGCCCGTCTTGGCGACGCGGGCAAAGCCGACCTCAGACGGGTTGGTCGATGGTGTCGCATTGCCGGCTTGCCGAAGCGTTCCAAGCGACCCATCGCCATTGACGCGCGCGACATCGTCCGTCTGCGGCCGCGCCGTGGCGTAATCCTGAAAGCTGCCGAAGACGCGTCCGGTGTCGATGCCGCGGCCGTCGTCGAAGCCGCGCAGGAATTCGCCGCGGAAGTCGGGCACGTTGAAGGTGGAGACCGCATCGCCGACGCCCCAGCTGGTGCCGATCGCCGCGAACAGATCGGCATAGGTCGCGCGGTTGACCGCCTGGCCATTGCATTTCAGCCAGCCGGTCGGCGCCGTCGCGGCAGCAAACATCGAGACCGAGCCGGGCGGCACCTCGATCGACGGCGTGCCGCCCGCAACGATGTCGGCGATCAGCGCCTGCAGAGCCTGCCAGAGCTGCGTCTTGTCCGCGGGATCGGGGGTGAGGCCGGCTTCGACGATCACCTTCAGGATCTCGTCCTGCGGATCGTTGAAGACATCGGCCGGCGGGATGGCACCGGTCAGACCAGCCGCGCGGTTCTCGTTCCAGTATGGTATGCGCTCGCTCGATACGGGCGCATTGCGCGGATTGACGAACTTCATGGCGGCCTCTTTTCAGACGGAAAAAACGATGGTGGTCCAGGCTGGCTTCAGCGCGTTGAACAGGCAGATAAGATCGTCAGGCAGGCCGAGCCGGCCGAGCGGCGTCTCGCCGGCACGGCCGTCGCCGGCGCGAAAGAATTCGACCGAAACGCCAGGCACGCTGACGATCCAGACATATTCGACGACCTCGCCGCCGGCGATAGCCTCAGGTCCGCCGCAAGTCGAGGCGCCGGCCCGGAACGGCGTTGGCTCCTCGATCGAGATGGCATAGCCGGCATCGGCCGCAAGCTTGATGAAATCGGCCGGCGTGATCGTGCCGCCCGAGCGGATTTTCAGCAGCAGCGAGCGCATGCGCGCGTCGATCGTCTGGTCCGGCCCGAGGCATGGATCGGGCAGCCCGTATTCGATTTCCCAGTCGTCGAGCGACGTGACCAGGGTGACCGCGGTCGATTCGAGCGCTACCCCGAACAGCGCCCGATAAGCATCGGCAAAGGCCGAGCCGACCGCGCGCCAGAACCGCGACAGCACCGACAGCGGATCGAGCGCCTGGTTGTCGGGCGTGCCCCATGCCGCACCCTTCGGCAACAGCGCTGTCAGAAAACCTTCTGCGGCCTCATCCGAGGGATCGGACAGGACATCGCCCTGCGGCGGCGCGCCGATGAACGGATCGTCCGGGGCGAAGTGGAAGAAGGCAAGCTCGTCCTCGCCGGGATAGCGTGGCCAGCGCACGGCGTCAGACATAGTTCACGGTGCCCAGCACCGGCATTTCGCCGCCGACATAGATGATGTCACCGGACGGGTTGATCAGGAAGTGCCGGTCCTCGCCGACCGCAAGGCTGATCGCTTCCGAGATCCACGAGCGCGACAGAGTGAACGGTGCGGAAGCGACGCCCGGCCGGGCGCGCCTGACCAGCATGGCGGCAATCGAGGCGGCGATCGCCGCACGCGTCTGCACCGTGTCGACGGCAAGATTGGCAATGGTGATGTCGAGCGGAGCCGGGATAGGTGCCGAAACCGACAGGCCGGCACGGATCAGTCGCCGCGCTTCCAAGGCATCCTGCACCAGGGCGATGTCGCCCGCTTCCGGGATGCCGTTGACGCGGCCTTCGAACAGGAACCAGACGCCGACCGTCCCGGGCGCATCGGCGAACGGAAAGGCCCAGGCCTGGGTGACGCCGGGCACGGCACGGGCAAACTGCTCGTAGTCCGAATAGGCGCCGCCCTGCGGCGGCCTGCGCTTGCGGTCGAGGATGCGCGCGCGGAGGCTGGCATCCGTCTCGGTATCGGCGCCGCCGCCAATGCCGCCGCTCGCCACCGTCGCTTCCAGCTCCAGGTTAGGGAACTGCGTCGGGTCGGCGCGCTGCAATGTCTCGCCGGCGGCGATGTTGGTGGCGACACCATAATCGTCGGACAGGATGATCAGCGCGAGCTGCCCGGCCAGATCGGAGCGCGCATCAGAAACCGAGCGATAGAGCCGGTTGCCGGCGATGAAGGCGATGCCGGCCGGATAGATGGTATCGGCATAGCCATTGAGCGTCACCACGCCTTCGGCGCGCGCCATCGGCCGGCGATAGATGCCGAGCTCGGCGCCGTGCCGTTCCAAGTGCTGGACGCTCGCCGTGGTCGCGAAAATCTGATCGTAAAGCCAGGCGGCGCGCAAATGCATGTCGTGCATGCCTGCGGCGACGGTCTTCACGATCGCGGTCAAATTGTTCGGCCAGACCAATGCATCGGTGCCCGGCAAATAGCGCCGCAAGGTGCCGCGCAGCCGGGTCGAAATCTCAGTTGGCGAGAGGACGGTCCAGGCCACGCAATTGCTCCCACAAGACGCCGAAGCGGCGATCGAAGACGACCGCGCCATCGCGGTCCTTCAAAGTGATTTTCAGGTCGATACGGCGCTGCGCCGGGTCGGCCGTGCCGATCACCTCGGCGGAGGAGACCGCGCCCTGGTCGATCAGCGTCTGCAGGGCGGCACGGGCATAGTCTTCAGCGCGCAGCGCGGTCGCGTCGTTTGCAGTCGAGCGGCGCAGCAGCCAGAGTTTCGAGCCGATCACCGTCTCGCCGAGGTCGGTGCGCAGGTCGAAACTGTCGCCCGGCCAGCCGCGGTTCTGCTCTTCGGGCGGCAACTCGTCCGGCTCGACGCGCGCGTCTGTCATCAGGCAGAGCAGCACGGCGGTGGCAAGTTCCGCCTTGGCGCGAAGGCCGCCGGCATTGGCCTTGTCGTCGCCGGCTATGGCCCAGTCGCCAGACGTGCCGTCCCATAGCGTATCGGGCGACAGCAGCGGTTCGCCGTCGCCAGTGAGCGGTACGATCCTGATCATCAGTGCGTATGGTGAGGCGTGTTGCCGCCGGCATCGATGATCGAGCCCGTGGCGTTGATGTTGCCGTCGACGTTGAGGTCACCCTTCAAATTCCAGGTGCCGCCGGTCAGCGTGATGGTCCGCGAGCCGAAATCCATGGTCACGCCTCCGGCGAACAGTTTGATGATGTTTCCCGACGCATCGTAAAGTGCCGCGGCGCCGTCCGGCAGGTCGGGCCGGTGCTGCGCGTGCTCGATGCCCATGAGCATCGCCTGGGTGCGGCGGCCAGGCATGACCATGGCAACGCCGATCGCGCCCTTCGGCGGCCGGCTGGCGGCGCCATGCGGCTGGATGTAGAGCAGGTCCTTGAACGTCTCGCCGGCCAGCCCGCGGCCGGAGATCAGCAGCTGGCCGTTGTCGAAGCGCGAAGAGTCGATCTCGAAACGCGTCAGGTGCGCGGAGGATTTCATTGCGCCGAATACTCCGCCTTTGGCTCCGGCGCCGACCAGCCCTTGCCCGATTTCGACCCGGACGAAGAGCCGCCGAGCGCGCGCGGATCGGTCAGCGTCAGGGTCGCCCGCGTGCCGTCACCATCGGCTTGCGTGTCCTGCGTCAGTTCCACCGATTTGATGACCATCATCTGGTCGAGATAGATGCGCGGATGCCGGACGTAGACCAGAAAGTTCGGCGTCCAGATGGTGCCGCCGGCATCGCGCCAGCCTGACACGGTGATGGTCGCATTGACGGCAAGCCCTGCCGCCGCGCGCGCCTCCCATTCAACGGCATTCTTCATATGCTTCGTCGTCGCCTCGCCATCGAGAACGACGATCTTGGGGCGGCTGCGGCCAACCGATGGATCGGACGCCTTGGCCTCCGGCCGCAGTGCCTGAGGTGTGGTGCCGCGCGATTGCTGGCCGCGCACGATGACCGGGTTGAACCTGCCCTCGCCCGAAAATTCCGCTGCGGCGGAGATGATGTTGACGCCAGCCGCCAGGCCGCCGCTATGCGACCCCTCCGGCTTCTGAACGATGCGCAATTTGCCTTGCGGCGTGTCGTGGATGATCGCCGCCTCGGCGCGCGCCAGCGGCTCCAGCGTCGAATATAGCGATTCCCCCGGCTCGATCTGATGCTTGGCGATGGTTTCGAACGATCCCTTCGCCTCGATGCCGATGCCGCAATTGTCGAAGGCCTCGCCGATGCCCTTGATGTCCCTGTTTTCGACCAGGCCGGTCTTGTGCAGGATCGAAGTCTCGACCGCATCAACCGTCCGCGAGACCAGCGAGATCGTGGCCTTCCAGTCGTCCGATCCCTGGTCGGGCCTGAGGTCGCGAACGTAGCCGGTCAACAGCAGCGTGCCGCTCGCCGTCAGGCTGGCCTTGTCATCGGGCCAAGGCGGCGCCACGCCGGGCGGGATGTGCCCGGTAACGACAGCCGTGCGCACAGCCTCCTCGGCCGAGATCGAGACGCTTATATCTTGCCAGGTCAGCAACAGCCCGCCCGCCTGGATGGAAATCACTTCAAGCGGCACGCCAATCCCCTTTATGGCGCGATGGCTTCAAAGCTGATCGGCATGGCCGCCGGCGTGGCGACGCTGTTGCGCTGGACCAGCTCGCCGGCGCGACCAGCGTCGGCATAAAGCGCGTAGGCCAGCGCCGTCGCCGGCAGCGATATTTCGGTCTGCACGCTGACCAGCGGCGCCCGATTGGCGGCAACAGCGCTGAGGTCGGATGCCGCGGTCGCCGCGATATCCGACAGCCATTCGCTGATCGCAACGTCGAGGCCTGTCGACAGGGCCTCGAGGACGGGATCGACGACCGGCGCAATGCGGTCACGGGCACGGCGCGCATCTTGGCGCGAAATATAGTCGCCGGCAGCAAGCGCCTGGCAAAAGCCGGCGGCGAAGGCGGCGGCGGCCACCAGGGCGAAGACATCGTTGCCGGAAGGTGCGGCCGCAACCGCGAAAGCTTCAGTGGCCTCGGCCAGGCTCGCCAGATCGGCAATGGCGCCAACCGTCGAGGCAATCGCCGCAGCGATCGGCCCGGCCTGGGCAACAGGTTCTGTCGACAGGCGCGTGATCGTCGCTATCGCGTCGGCGATGGCGGGCCGCTTTTCGGCCGGCAACTCCGCCGCATCGGCGACCGAAGCCATAAGCGCCGCAGCGCCCGCGGCCGCAAGCGCAGAGGGCGCCGCCTGGCCGGGCGCGACATCGCGCATGCGGAACGCGGCGGCCGAGGTGATCATGTCGATGCCGGCGGCGATCTTGGCGGCGATGGCATAGGCGCCGGGCACGGCGGCGAAAGGCAGCGAGGCGAGGCCCGCCAAAACGAACTCGATCTCGAAGCCGACATAGCCGGCACGGCCGCGCTCGCGCGACAATGACCAGCGCGGCACGCGAACCAGCACCGGACCGCCCATCGGCAGCACCAACGTCGCCGCACCGGGCGCATTGAGCGCCGCGGTGAAGGCTCGGGCCTTGGCATCGGCAATGTCGCCAGCGACATAGGCCGACAGGCTGAAACGCCTGACATCGCCGCCCATGTCCTCGGTAATGTGCAGATCGGAATAGGCGATCGGCGAGATGGCGACGCGCCGCCCGCCTTCAGCTTCCTCGGCCTCGACGAAGAACGGCACGCCGCGGAACGAGGCGGGCCGGAAGGCCTTCAGCCAGTCACGCATCAACGCGGTCCCATCAAATGGCCAGCGTTGGACTTGCCGGTGTCGGCGCGAACCGCCTTAAGCGAGCCGATGGGCCGCGACAGGTCGGCGGCAGCACTGCGGGCGGCGCCGGCAAGCGCATTGGCGCCGGCGACGATTGCCGCTTCCAGCTTGCCCGCGACCGATGCCAGCGTGTCGGCACCAGACTTGATGCTGTCACCGGCCTGCTTGCCGCCGTCGGCAACGGATGACGCCGTCTCGACGCCGGCGCCCTTCAGGTCGGCCGCTGCGGCGTCCGTGGCCCGTTCCATCGCGCTGAAATCGATTTCGTTGCCGAAGTAGCCGGACGGCTTCTCGACCTGAACACTGTTGCGCACCGCGGCAGCGTGGCCGCGGCCGTAGAGCCGGTATTGCTCGGCCACGCTCGGCGCAACCGGACGCGGTGTCGGGATCGGCGTGCGGCCCGGCTGGTCCTGACGCCGCGACGGCAATTCCGGGCTGGCGCTCATCGGCCCCTTGGCGGCGACCAGGCCTTCGGGCGACCGCCATCCGCCCTTGAATGCGGTCAGTCCCTGGTCCTGATTGTCGAAGCCATTGCGCAGCCACCACATGCGCTTTTCCCAGAAGCCCATGCCCTGCTTGTCGAGCTCGGCATTGATGAACTGCGCCTTGTCCATGTTGGAGCTGACGAAGTCCATGGCGCCGGTGGCGGCGGGTGCAATACCCGAGCCGATCGCGCGCACCATACGCTCCCAGGATGCGCCCATGCGGTCGATCTTCGACTGGTTGTCATCGAGGACGCGGCCGAGATCGCGCATCGTCGCGCCATCGACATTTTCGAGCGACTTCTGGAAACCCTCCATGGCGTCGCGGCCCTGCAAAAGGGCGCGCATGCCTTGCTGGAATTGGGCATCGGTGAACAGTTGCGGGATCTTCGACAGATCGCCTTTGAGCGCCCGTTCGGTCAGTTCGATGAACACATCGATAAGGTCACGGCCTTCCTTGCGCGCCTTGGCCATTTCCTTGCGCAGATCGACGCCGAACTTCTTAAAGCTCTTCGCCGTCTCGTTCGATTCCATCTTCTGCAAGACGTTCTGCAAATTGGTAGCGGCAGAACTCGCATCACCAGTCTGCAGGCGCACCGTCTGCAGCATCGACGCCAGCTTGCCCAAGCCCTTCTCACCCTCGTATCCGAGCGAAGCCATGGCTGGCGCAAGCGAAGGCAGGTACTGGGCCATGTCCTTCAGTTCGA
The DNA here is from genome assembly GCF_040318565.1 of Mesorhizobium sp. M1142. Classification (NCBI taxonomy): domain Bacteria; kingdom Pseudomonadati; phylum Pseudomonadota; class Alphaproteobacteria; order Hyphomicrobiales; family Phyllobacteriaceae; genus Mesorhizobium; species Mesorhizobium sp. M1142. The sequence continues at coordinate 113,925 of NZ_JAMYMK010000017.1, read as the reverse complement.
ACTTGCCCTGCTTGCCCGACGTTACCAGAATGTCGAAGGCGCGCTGCATGTTGTTGCCGGCGAAATGGAAAGAGTTGCCGATCGCGTCGGCCGTGGTGGCGATATCGGCAATCTCGGCGCCGGCAGCTTGCGCGGTTGCGGCGACGGAAGGCAGGAACGAAAGCGCATCGTCGAGGCTGCGTCCGGAAGCGACAAGCGATTCGAGACCGTCCGTGACGCTGTCCTGCGTCATCGAATAGTCGAGCGCAGCACGATCGACCGTGCGGAACATCTCGCCCAGCTTGTCCTTGCCGGCATCGGCATTGATGGCGATACGGTTCAGTCGCCGTTCGGCGCCGGCGAAGTTTGTCACCATTTGCCCGGCCCCGCGCACCAGACCATAGGCGACGAGCCCGCGGACGGCGTTTGCCGCCAACATGCTGTTGCGCGCCATCAGTCCTTGCGTGCGGTTGAACGCTAGAGCTTTCTGATTGACCTGGTTGAGCTTGCTGGACAACTGGCCGAAGGCGCCCATCGGGCCGAGCTTCGCCGACAGGCGCAATATGGCCTCGATCGTGCGGTTGCTCATGTCTTCGGCCTACGCTTCAGGAATTCAATGCCACGCCTGTGCAGCATGGCGATTTCAGAAAACGGCATCGGCAGCACCGTGCCTGGCTGCCAGTTGAAGAAGAACATCAGATCATCGGCTTGAACGCCGATGACGTCGCCTACTCGGTGACCGCCGGCGCGGTACGCATAAAAAAACCGATCACCGCGTCGCGCACCAGCCTGGCATCGGCCAGCTCAAGCACGCCCAGCTTCTCGATCCCGGGCGCCACGACACAGCGGCGGACATAGGCAGCGACGGTGTCGACGTTCTCGATGACGACATTGTTGCCGCCGGCACGCTGGATTTCGTAGGGCTCGCCCAGCGCCAGCAGATCCTCGAAGCGCGGCTCGCGCAGCGTGACGCTTTCGAAGGCTTCGGCGTGGGCCTCATAGCGCTTCGACAGCGGAACGACCGTTTCCGCCATCGTCAGATCTTACGGTAGACGCGGGCGATCAGCGCCACGCCCGTGACTTCACCGCTCGCCCGGTTGATGGTCGGCGTGCCGGTAAAGGCGGCTTCGGTCCACAGATGCTGGACACCAGTGAAGCTTTCGTTGAGCGTCACGTTGAAGCCGGAAGCCCGCATCAGCCGGTTCCAGTCGTCGGTCGGCAAATCCTCGAAGGTGAGGTTCGCCTTGAAGCCGGTCGGCTCGACCGTGCGATAGGGCGAGCCGTCCTGGTTGGCGGCGCCGGTGATCTCGACATTGGACGGCATGATCTCCGCCGCGCCGCGCACCACGATCCGCTCGCCGGTCGAAAGACCGAACGTCATCTCTCCGCCGAAATTCTGCATCGGTCATCCCTTTCGTGTGAAGTGCCCATTCGGGCGAATTGTCGGGCTTGTGGCCGCCTGTTGGCGAACCGTGCCCGCCGGTTTCTCGTTTCGCCGTCCACGCACCGGGTAACCGGAAACGGACGTGGTCGCGGCCGGGGAGTGTACCGGCGCTCTGCTGAACCCTATGCGGCGCGATACTGGCTGTAGAGCATCGCGTTGGCGGCAATCACGTCGAGCGGGTTCACGCGGTCGATCGGCGCCATGATGTCGACGCGGTTGGCGCTCTGGCTGTTGCGCTGGACGATCAGCCGATCGGCGAAGCCGCGCGCGTTTTCGAGCACGCCGCGATTTTCCAGCGTGTCGGCGGCATGCACCAGCGTCGCCTTGATCGACTTCGGCGTCGAGATCGCGCCGAGGCCGCCGGGGTTTTCGTCGGCAAGCGCCTTCTGGCCATGCTCATAGGACAGCTGCGCGCGGAAATAGCGCAGGATGGCGACGAGCTGGCCCATTGCCTGGATGTCGCGGAAGGTCTCGTCCGGCTGCGAATTGGCGTCCTTCTGGTAGGTGGTGACGATCTTGTCGATCGCCACGCCGCCATCGGTGTTGACGATGACGCTGGAAATGCCGGAGCGCAGCATGGTGTTGCGGCCGGCATAGGTCGGCACTAGTGATCGATCGCGCGGCGGCCGCTCGCCTTGCACGACAAGGCCTTTCTGGTTGCGCGAGACATTGCCCGTGGCGTCGTCGGACAGCCACGGCACGATGCGCGCCGTGCGGGCAGCTGCGGCCAGCCAGGCCGGCGTCGGGTTGCCGGCGGCGACCGGCAGACGCGGGTGGATGGTCAGATGACGGTCGTTGAGTGCCAGGCCGATCGTGGTCAGCGCCGACAGCGTGCCGGCCGCGGTGGTGAAGACATGGCCATAGACCTGGCGATTGTACGCCCAGCGGCCGGACACATCGTTCATCGCCGCCGTGTAGCGGGCGATGTTGGTGGCGTCCGAAAAGGGCGAGACGATCCAGTCGAAGGGATCGTCGCCGAGGGCAGCCAGGGCAGCCGACAGGTCCGGGCTGCCGGTCGGCACCACGGTGTTGGTGATGGTGACGGCAGCTCCGGCAAAGGCGTTGCCGGCGACGACGGTCGGCACATAGAAATCATAGTCGACATAGATCAGGCCGAGATGGCGGGCCGTCACCGTCACCGTGTCGGTCGCGACGGTGGCGGTGACCGAGAGCGAAGCGCCGGTCAGAGCGTTGAAATAGGCATTGATGGCAGCCGACAGCGCCGCGGCGACCGTGTTGACGCTATCGCCGGCGGCGATCTGCACCTGCACCGGCTCGCCTGCGATTTCGATGGTGGCGACACCGCCGCCGGCCGGAACCGAATTGACCTTGATGGTGTCGACGCGGGCCGTCCCAGTCGCCGGCGCTGCCATGATCCAGGTCTCTTGCGTCGGCGCGTTCAAGAACGCGACACGCGCCATTTCGGCCAGCATCGAGCCGGCGCCGCAAAGTGCTACGGCTTCCTGCGCCGAGCCGACCGGCGTCGGGGTATTGTCGGCAATCGCCGCGCCGGTGTTCTTGTGGCCGATCAAAAGCAGGCGCGAGGCCGACTGATAGCTGCCGCCAGAGGTCACCTCGAAGGCAAACAGCGGCGCGACCAGGCCTGCGCCGGGGATGTTGTTGAACAGGATGCCCATCAGTTTTTCTCCTTGCGCTTGCCTGCCGTGGCAGGCGCTTCTTTTTCGACGATCGTCAGCGAGCCGTCATTGATGAGCTGCATCCAGGCCGGGTCCTCGCGGTCGACGGTCAGGCCTTCGGCCGGGAAGTCGACGCTCGGATTGAACGGGTGCGGCATGCGGTGCGCGGCATCCGCCAGTCTGACGTGAACGAGCGTGGTCATGTCTCTTCCTCGATCTCGGGAAAGGGTTGCGCGATCGCCGCGGCAGGACCCATCTCACCGGAGACGCCGGCCTGCTTTACTTCGAAGGCGATCGTGTCGATGATCGGCAATGGTGCGGCGGCGGCGAACTGCGCGGCCATATTGGCCAGGGTGGCCTTGGCGTAGGAATTGTCGGGCAGAAGTGCTGCGATGCGCGCGGCCGGCTGCGGCAGCCCTGCCCCGCCGGAGAAATCATCGTCCGGTACCTGGCAGTCGAACAGCATGGTCGTGCGCTGCCAGCGCAGGCCAAGCTCGGGGACGGCGAAGCCTTCCTCGTCGATGCTTTCGATGGCCATGACGATCTGGCGAAAGAGCGTGCCTGTTGGCCCTTGCGTCAGCACGAAACGCACCTGCGCGCAGAGCGCCGACAGCACGATGCGCGCCTTCGGGTCGGCGCCGACCATGGCGTCGGTATAGGGCGAGCCGTCCTCGTCCTGCGCCGACACACAGAGCTCCGCCACGACCTCGAGCATGGTGCGGCCGTTCCGGGCAACGCTGCCTTGGCCCTGGCCACGGCGCGGCGATTCCGACTTGCGGGTGAACAGCGACAGGACCGGCGTGTATTCCTCGCCGGCGTCGAGTTCATCGATCGAAGGCCGGCGGCTGTCGAAGACGCGGTGGCGCGCCAAGGTCGGCAGCGTGGTGCCGGCAAGCATCGCGACAGTCGGGCACAGGCCTTCGATAGCGGCCAGCCGGGTGATTTCGGCGGCAATGGTCATGGCCGGCCCTTGGTGCGGTTGACGAAGAGCGCCAGGCGTTTGCCGCCGTCAATCGGATTGGCCGCGACAAGAAAGCGGCCCTTCTCAACGCCGGTCTCCGGGTCAAGCCAGACGATCTGGTCCTCGACCTTGACCGGCTCGGGCCAGTCGGTCGACAGCGCGGTGACGACGGCCTCATGCGCCGGCATTTCGCGCGCTCGGTCGCGATCCGAAGACAGCATGGACGGATGCGAGAAGCCGGGCGCGAGAGCGGCCGGGCCGAAATGGATCGATCCGAGGAATGGGAAGCCGACACGGTCTGGATCGGCCATGCGGGTATCGTTGACGCCGACCCGCCGCGCCGTCGGCACGACGCGGAAGGTCTCGCGGTCGAAGACTTCGGCGACGGTCGTTTCGAGCGCCGCCGAAGCCTCGTTCCAGTCGATCATAACCAAGCGCCTCGGTACAGGATATTGGCGGCGCCGAGCGCCGCCGGGTCGATCAGGTGTTGCGCGCGCCCATCAGCGTGCCGGGACGGGTGCAGAGCTGCAGCTCGTTCATCTGCAGTTCGCCATTGATGCCCTTGTCGTTCGGCATCGGCCACTGCTTGGCATAAAGACGCTCGCCAAGCGTGTTGACGGTCTCCATATAGTCGGCCGGCGAGATGTAGGTCTTGAACAGGTTCGGCACACCGACTGGGAAGAAGCGCGCCTTGGTCGCGGCGATGCCGACGCCCTCGCCGTCGATCTCGCCGTAATTCTCCCAGACGATGCCGCCGAATTCGAACGTCGGGTTCGAGGAGCGGTTCTTGCCGACGAAAGAGTCGCGCAGGATCTGGGCTTCAGACCAGCCCTTGTAGGTGTCGCGAACCTCCTTGTGGGTCAGCAACTGGTCGAAGAAGGTGTCGCCGACAAAGGAGTGCACGGAGGCGAACGGCACGGCGCCGAGCGCCTTCTTCTCTGCTCGGATCACCTTGGTGCAGGCGAGGCGCAGAGCCCCATCGTCCGGGTTGGCATTGTCGAGGTCGAAATCGACTTCCGCAACCTGGCTGATGCCGAATTCGGTGAACAGATTGAGGGTGGAGCCGTCGGCATAGGTGATGATGCCGGTGACAGCCCCAAGCCGGGCATGTTCCTCGGTCAGGTCGAAGTCCGAGGTATTGGCCGCAATGACGGCACCGACTATCTGTTGCACCGTCGCCAACTGGTCAGACGTCCCTTTTGCGCGAACGTTCTGCACCTGGTCGGCGAGCACGCCCCAGTCGCGCTGGAAGTGCGGCACCTTGAAGTCAGTCATCTTGCGCTTGGGCATGTTGCGGGTCTCGCCGGGACCACCTCGCGGGCTCGGCTTTACCAGCTGCAGGATGTCGCCAACGCGCTCCATGGCGATGGTTGTGGTCGTGACTGGATGCGAAGAAAAAAGGCCCATCTCGCCGATGCGACCGGGCCGGTATTTCAGGTCATTGACGAAATCGGTCAGCGACGTGCAGCTGAACGCGTCATTCTTGAAGATGTCGAGGATGTTGTCCATTTTGGTTTCCCTTGGAAATCCTGGCTGGCAGGAAATGGTTCGGCGCGGCGGGCCGCGGGCTCAATCGGAATGGCCGGCGGTCACCCGCCGCACCGTCAGTTGCGGATGATGATGCCGCGCGCCTCGAGCGCCTGGACCGCGTCGGCCTTAGCGGCAGCGGTAATGCCTGCCGGCCATTCGATCTGGTGGCCGTTGACTTCCGCATCGCGGGCAATGATGGCGATGGCCGCCGTCGCGTCGGCCGGCGTGACGACGGGATAGAGCGCGATTGCCGCCGCGACCTCGGAGCCGTCCGTGCCTGCCGGGTTGTAGGCGACATACTGGAAATCCTCGGCGTCGGCCTCGACCGTCACCGTGAACCGGTCGCCGGCGACGAAGTCGGTCGCGTCGGCGATGGTGAACTTGATTTCCTTGTTGAAGGCGACGCCGACCGTCGCCTTGCCGATCGACTTGCCCGTCGGATCGGTCACCTCGAAGGTGCCGCCGTTGGTCGCCGGCTCCGTACAAATGATGTTGTATACGCCGTCCTTTACCTTGGACGAGACGGCGGGATTGGCAAGCGTCAGTGCGCCGGAACCGGCGGTGTTGCCGGCGTCGGCGGCCGCGGTGGCGACAACGCCGGCGACGACCGCGATGCGGCCGAGCACGGTGCCGGCAAGAAGCGTCTGCGAAAAGGCGACGGTGGCGTTCTCGCGCGAGCGGTGGAAATTCGCCTCGCTGAGCAGAAATTCGCCGGCATGCCGGCCTTCGGTAACAGTCGTCATGGCTTCAGCCTTTCACGATTTTGAGGATGGTGCGCGAAAGGCTCGATCAGCCGTTGCGCTTGTTGATGCTGTCCGCCGCCCTCTTCCAGCCGGCCGAAGCATCGGCGGGTTTCGGAGCATTGCCGGGCTGCGCCAGGCCGGCAGCAGCCAGGCGGCTCTGCTCATAGGCGGCGGCATCCGCACCGCTCGCGGGCTTGGTGGCCGCGACGTTGGCGACGACAAAGGCGGCGACATCCTCGCCGGACATAGCCGGCGACTTCGCCGCCAGGTCGAGCGCGGCCGACATGCGGCCGGCATCGCCCTTGACGCCCTCGGCGCCGAGCGCCGTGGTCAGGCGCGCGGTGGCGGCGTTCATGCCGGCGCCGTGGCCCTTGGTTTCAGCCGCCGCAACGGCCGCGTCATGCTCTGCCTGCGAAATGCCCGCTGCGGCGGGCGCCTGATTTCCGGACATTCCGGTCTCCTTCGCCCGCGGGGGGCTTTGGGTTTCGATTGACGCTTGCGCGCCGGTGGCATCCCCGATCAGGGGAATTTCGTCGGCCGGTGCGGACATGGCTTCGCGCACCGCCGCCAGAATGCTGGACATGATCAGTCCTTTCCGTTGACTGCCGAGATGAAGGCGGCGAAGGCCTCCTGGCCGTTGCCGACCGCATCGACCAGGCCGAGCCGCAAGGCCTCTGCGGCGTTGAAGCATTCGGCTTCGGTCTTCAGCGCCGCCGCCTTGCTGAAGCGCTTGCCGCGCCCGGCCGCCACGATGCCGGCGAACCGATCGCGCATGACCTCGCATTCGGCCTGCCAGCGCTCGGCGAGGCCGGCAGGCAGGGGCTGGTAGGGATTGCCGTCGACCTTGTGCTTGCCGGCATGGATCAAGGTGACCTTGATGCCGTCCTGCTCGAGATTGCCGGAAAAATCGGCATGCAGCATGACGACGCCGATGGAACCGGCGCCGCCGAATTCCGGCATGATGACCTGGCGCGCCTGGCTGGCCAGCATATAGCCAGCCGAATAGGCGAAGTCGGTCAGGATGGCGATCGTCGGCTTGGCCTTCGACAGGTCGCGAATGGCATCGGCCGTATCGAAAGCGCCGTTGCCCTGCCCGCCGAAGCTGTCGACCTCGAAGACGACGCCTTTGACGTCGGCCCGCTTCTTGGCGCGGGCAATCTGCGTCTGTAGGCCCTGATAAGAGGTCTCGCCGGAAGACGAGCCGATATAGCCGCCCTTGTGGACCAGCGTGCCCTCGATCGGGATGATGGCGACACCCTCGACCATGTCGAAGGTGGAAATGCCCTTGCGGTCGAAGGCGCGGCCGAGGCCGTCGCCGATCACGCCCGTCGACGGGCGACCGTTGGCGAAGGCCACGTGATCGACCGCGCCTTCACCATTGACCAGCGATATGGAATGACCGGTCAGGCGCGGCCCGAGCAACCGCGCCAGCGTCTCCGCCTTCTGCGGATGATAGAGCAGCGGCTGGTCGAAGACCTGCCCGCAGATTCGGTCAAGGGCTACTGACATGGGCCGCCTCCGACAAAACGTATCGTCTTGGCGTATCGCGAGCGCTTGCCGTTCTTGGCCGAGCAGGCCGCGGCGAGCCGCATCAGCTCGGCATCCAGGGCGGCAACACTGCCGACCGAAACGCGCACACGCTGGTGAGTGACCGGTGAGCGCACCTCGGTTTCCTCGACCCGTTCGCCGGCAATCAGCTTCAGCTTGGCCGCATAAAGCGCCTGGTAGAGCGCGCACGGGTCTTCCGCGTCGACAGTGACACCGGCGATCTTGACCAGAATTGGCATTATGCGGCGGCCTTGTTAACCGGCTCTTCTTCGGGCGCGGCGGTGTCGGGCGGGCCGGCATTGCGCGGCACGAAGGGCGAAGGCATGGCGGCGGCGACATATTTCTTGTGCTCGCGCACGCGCTGCTCGAACACTTCGTCAGGGTCGTAGCCGAGTTCGGCGCATTCGCTGGCCAGCGTCGACGTGCCATTGACCAGGCGTTCGGTCGACGCCTTGGCGCTCTTGCCGTCATCGGCCGATGGTTTCGCCGGCCCCTGCCACAGCGCCCAGCTCACCCGGTCGCGATTGGCGGCAAAGGCCTCGTAGCCGCCCTTGAAGGGGATGCGGCCTTCGCCGATCTCCTCGTCAAGCCAGGCTTCGTAGATCGACTGCGCGATCGGCCCGGCGATCCGCTCGCGGCGGCGGGTGACGACCGGCCAGATCGAGGAGTTCTCCATCCGGACGCTCGAATAGGTGGCCGAGGTGTGGTTCATGGTCAGGCCGCCGAAGGTAATGCCGATGGCCCGCGCCATGTCGCGCGACAGCTCGTCCGACACCGGCAGGAACTCCGGCCCGGGCGTGCCCGTGGTCAGCAGCTTGAGTTCTTCGCCGGGCGCAAGATGCGAGACCTGCGGGTCGCCGCTGATCGAAATCTTGCCTTCTGCCGCACGGCTCAAGGCGCCGGCGAAATAGTCGTGGAAATCGGCCTGCAGATCACTGTCGTCCGGCAGCGCCTCGATCGCCTCGAATGCCTCCTTCGACGGATTGGGGCTGGTCAGGGCAGCGGCGAAAACCGTCTGCAGGATGCCGGTCTGGATCTTGGCATCGACCAGGATCTCATGCTGGATGTGCTTGCGGAACGCCGGCGCAATCCGCGAGATGCCGCGCACGTCGGTCGCATCCCAGGGATCGAAGACATGCATCACCTGCAGCCGGCCGGCGGCATCATAGGCGCGATAGTCGCGCCTGGTGCGGATGCCGCCTTCCTTTTCCTCGAAACGGTAGGCGATCGGCCGCCCGTTCGCTTCGTGGATGACGCCCTGATACAGGCCTTCATAGTCGTTGGTGTCTTGCACCAGCGCCGTCGGCGGCACCATGCAGACCTTGGTGCCGGTCGAAATGCCGTAGCCGCGGCGTTGCGCGATCGGCATGTAAGAAATCACGCCGGTGGCCTCGCCATAGGCCATGTCCCAGCGCAGCGCGATGTCGATCATCTGCGGCACGGTGAACTTGCCGCGCATGTCACATTCGCGCGGGTTCCAGGCGTAGCGCTTCCACCGGCGCTTGATGACCTTGATCAGCTCCGCCGTCTCGGCATCGCTGTAGCCGAGGCCGGACAGGTCCGGCGTCGGGTTGAGCACCAGCTCGACGCCGACCGTGTCGGCAAGCACCTGGTCGGCGGCGCCCTTGAGCCGGCCGGAATTCTGGATCAGATCGATGGCAAGCCCGGCGGCGCGGCGCCAGGCAAGCCGGATTTCGTCGCGGCTGTCGCGCAGGATGGCCGGGCGCGTGTTGATGATGGCCGAGCGCGAATCGCGCAGGAACGCGGCGCCGGGAAGCGGGCGCGCGGAAACATCCGTGCCCGCCTTTCGTCCTAGGAGCCGGTCGATCAGTTTCACGTTCGCTTCGCCCATTTTTCACGGTTTGCCTTGCGGCGCGCGTCGCGCTCCGGATCGGCTTTTCTGGTCTTGCCCTTGAACGGCCCGTCCTCGGCCGCCTCGAACAGGTCCGGTTCGGCCGGCTTGCCGTGCAGTTCGGTCAACAGGTCGGCCCAGCGCTCGGCATTGAGCCGGCGCTTGTGCTTCAGGTGCCAGGCCAGCGCGAAGGCGTAGACCGTGGTGTCGAACCAGTCATTGGCGCGGCCTAAAATCTTCTTCCACTCGCGCGGCGCCTTGGGACTGATCAGATTGCGGGCTCGCCGCGAGACGGTGGCGCGCGCTTCCTCGTCCGGATCGACCAGCCGCTCGGCCGTCATCTCCTTGGCGAACTCGTCGTCGCAAAGCTCGTTCGACAAATGGATGGTGTTGCGCGGCCAGCTGCCCTTCTCGTCGGGACCGAGCACGAAATTGGCAAGTGCTGCCATCACCGAGGTCTTGATGTCGTAGAGCCCGACCGGATAGAGCATGACCTTGGCGATGATGCGCTTGCGCTGGTCGCGAATATCCTTCTTCACCGGTGTGCCGAGCCATGGCAGGCCGATCTGGTGGCGGCCATCGAGCGCGTAGACATTCGGCCGCGAGGCGCAGAAGCGGTAGACGCGGTCGGTGGCAAAGCCCGAATCGACGCCGGAAATGTCGATGCCCTTCTCACCGCCGCCGGCCGTGCGGTAGGTCTTGCCGAGCGCGTCGGCGAGTTCAATCCAAGCATCGTCGACCTGGTCCGGCGCGCCCATGAAGACCTGGCGGTCAATCAGCCAGGCGCGGTCGCGCGGTCCGATCGCCCACACCGACCATTTGATGCCGTAGCCCTGGACGTCGGCTGCCGAGACGATGATGCCCGCTTCGGCCGGGATGACCGCTCGCGGGAACGGAAACTTGCGCGCCGCCTCGACGATCTTTTCCCATTCGACGGCGACGCCGCCCGGATCGTAGGGCAACGCCAGATCCTGCTGGTAGAAGGTGCGCAGCTTCGTCGTGTCGCCTTCTGCGTCCTTGAAGCGGTGCCAGATGTCGGCGAAGCGTTCGCGCGGCGCGTAGGCCGCCCACAGATGATAGCTCGGCTGCCAGTCGCGGCAGCGGCCCTCACAGGGGTCGCAGCGCCAGCGGCCGATGTCTTGGGGCGCGATCGCGTCCGGAACCTTCTCCTCGCCGTCATGGACGCGGCGGGCGATCCAGTGGCCGCGCGCGTTCATCTCGGCCTTGTGGCCGTCGAGTATGGCGCCGTTGCAGGCGATGCAGGCCACATGAACCGGCAGATTGCGCGCCGGATCAGGATCGCGCAGCTGCTCGCGAAACTGGTCGAATTCCAGCACATGATAGATGCCGCAATGCGGACAGGGCACGTAGTAGTAGCGCTGGTCGCCGACTTCGAAATCGCCGGTGATTGCACATTCTCCGGAGATGCCGGGCGTCGAGCCTTCCCATTCCTTGGCGAGGTCGCCATACATCTTCTGGCGGGCCCGGGCCTGGTCGCGCGGGCTGCCACGGCCGTCGACGTCGCGCGGATAGCCGGTGACCTCGTCCATCGCGAGGTATTTGATTGACACCATCTGCAGGCCCTTGGAGGAGCCCGCATTGACGATCTGGCAGAAGCCGCCGGCGTAGCGCTTGAACGAAGTGGTCGAGCCCTGCTCGTCGCGGCTGTTGACCGGCATCACCTTGTGGGCGATGCGCGGGCTGGCCTCAATCGTCGGCTGCAGCTTGACCCGGTTGAACTTAGTCGCTTCCTCGAGAGTCGGCAGCACGATCATCATCGAGCCGGGCGCCTGGTCGACGATGAAGCCGAACCAGTTCTCGATTGCCGTCGACTTGCCGAGCTGCGCCGCCCAGCGGCAGGTCACGCGGCGTGCCGGATGGTCGGGATGCAGGCAATCCTGCGGCTCGCGCAGGTAGGGAACGCGGTCGGTCTTGAACTGGCCGGGCCAGGGCGACCCCGATTCCGGCGAGACGAAGCGGTAGCGGTCGGCCCATTCCGAGATCGTCAGGTCAGCGACGGGCCGGCTGGCGGCCTCGAGGCCGGCGAACAGGACTTCGGCGCCATGCGGCAGATCCGGAAAGGAAAGCCGCGCATCGTGGTAGCTCATTGCAGCGATGCCTGGTCGAACGGCGCCATGTCGCCTGCGGCGCGTTCGCGCTCTCGCTGGTCGAGACGCTCGCGGATCTCTCGGTTGAAGTCGTCGAGGCCGACGCGGACAAATCCCTTCAGTGCAATGCGCGCAACGCGCTCGTCCCAGCCATACTTGACAGACAGGCTCGCCGCCTCGCTCTCGATCGCCCGGTCAAAGGCGCTTTGCATGAGCGCGATCGCGTCGCGGCCGGCCTTGTCGACCTCCGCCGTCGGCGTCAGTTCGCCGCGGCGCTTGGCGAGGTCCATCTCGCGCATCTCGGCATCGGCCTGCGCCTTGCGGGCAAAGCCGTCAGACTGGCTGCCGGCGAACCGTGAAAGCTGCGCCTTGGCCTTTATCCCGAGGCCAGGAGCTTGCCCCGAGACCGGCGGCACAGTGCGCAGTCGAATGTTCTCGCCACGATGGGCAACCAGCGCGCCGAACTCGACCAGGTGGGACTTGCCCTCCTCGCGCGTCGGCAGCGCTTGCGCGTGCTGTTTCAGGTAGCGCGACAAGGTCGAGCGGTCGATCCGGTCGCCGGCCGCGCTCAAACGCGCCGCGGCATCCGTGATCGAAATCCACTCGCCGGCGTCGGCGTCGGCGTCGGTTTCGATGACCATCTCGTGCAGTGTCCCGTGCAGCACGCGTGCATCACACGTTGTTGCGTGTACCGCTTTCCGACGCGCCTACTAGAAAAATCCCGGGCTCCCCCGGGCCCGTATGGGTTGGAAACGCTGATACGGTCCCTACACCGGGGGTGGGGTCAGCGGGGCAAGAGGTTCTCGACCTCGTGCAGGTACCGAGGCATCAGGCTCTGTTCGATGATCTCGGTCAGCACCTGGAGGTAGACCTCCGGGTTGTTGGTAATGTCGTGCGCAGGGTTGGGCCCGAACAGTTCGCGGATGGGCAGCCTTGCCTTGCCCTGTCGCCTGAACACACCCGCGTGGCCGCTCTTCATCGATGCGATGAAGGCGGAGCGATATGATCCTCTCAACCGCACGCGCACGCCCTTGGCCGTCTGGGTCGCGCCGAGCTTGTATAGCGGTATCCAGCCGGAGCGGACGATCACGTCGGACGTGTTGCCGCCCGCGTTGAAATGCGCCGTGGTCACGGCCCTCACCCGCGATGGCGGGATGTCGATGCGCTCGGCATCGCGCTTGATGATGCGGCTGCGCGCCATCTCGGTGACACGCCGCATGGCGCGGGCAGCGGCCTTGGCCTTGATCTGCTCCGGCAGCCGCGCAATCGCGCGGCCAAGATCAGCAAAATCGGACGCATCGATATGAAGCTCGACGGTCACGGCCTTTTCCCAATGAAAAACCCCGGTCGCTTGGGGCGCCGGGGTGATTTCTTTTTTACCGTGTTCAGATGTATGTCAAGTTTCTCCCGCACGTCAACAAGCAACGGCAGTTTTTTTCGCGGGCCGATCTGCTGCCCTTTCGACGATGGCGACGCCCGGCCTGTCGGCCTCAAGCCATGGCGTCATCGAGCGTTCCGAGAACACCAGCCTATGCCCGACGAGCTGCGTAACGATCTCGACCTCGAGCCGGCGCAGGGCCGCGACCCATATCTGGTAATCGAGCCGGCCGAGGATGTCGCCGGTCGGATCGGTCGAGAACTCGTATTTACGATAGGCGCCCTTCACCGGCCTTTGCTTGCGCTCGTCATAGCCGTGAACCTCCAGGTCATAGGTCTGGTTATGGATGTCGGTCAGCCGCTTCATGACGAACCAGGCCGGCTTGCCGCTGCGTTCCATCATACGCGTCTTGGACGGCTCGGCCACGAAGTCCGGCTCGCGGCCAAGGATGGCCGTGCCGACGACGAGGCTGATAATGCCGGCCGCGCGCCGCTGCGGCGTCCGCACCATGTAGCGCTCGACGGCCTTCTTGACCGCCGCTTCGGCCATGCCTTCGGTATCGGGCCAGTCGGCGAGAGCATACCAGTTCGCCGGGATCGCCACGTCGCAGCGCGACAGCCCGGCAACCGCCCGCCCGACCGCAACCGCGTCGTCATGCGGCTCGCCCTGCTCGATCCAGTAATTCTCGGTATCGCCCCTTCCCCTGTCGATGATCGCGCCAAGCTCGGCAAAGCTGGTGATCTTGCCCCATGACGACGCCTCCAGCATCCGCCAGGCCGAGTTAGCGTTGTCCAGCCCGTCAACCCCGCCGCCCTTCGGCAATTCATTGACGAAGGCCCAGGTCAGCAATTCCTCAATGGTCACGGTCTTCATCTTCTTATCCTTGCGACAGTTTGCGATAGTTTGCGGGAGTTTAGCGATAGTTATGAAGCGACAGTTTGTTTAGCGATTTCAATGCATTGACGTGTCGTTGCGGGAGTAGCGATAGTTATTCCATGCTTATACGCATAAAACTTTTTCTCCCCCGGACCCCTCTTCACACCTATAGCCCTCGCCAAAGTGGTGCAGACTGTCGCAACCCTTTGTTTTCGCTGTCTTATTCGCTGCGAAGCGAGTAGCGCGAACTGGCGCGACTGTCGCCAAGTGTCGCCATGGAAAAGCCAATGAATTCAAGGCGCGCATGGGTTTGCGGGCCAAAATGCAAGCCAAACGAGGGGTCACGGGGAGACGCGTCATGAGCGGAGATGCTCCTCGAAATCATGCTGGCCGGAGCCGCCTTCGCGCTTGGGCGGCGGCACGTCGACGAGGCGGATGCCGTGGTAGTGGACGATCCGGCCATCCTCGCGCCGGTACTTCTTCTGCATGATCAGGCCGAAGCGGGTCAGCGACACGGGCTTGCCGCCCTGATCGACCGTGAAGTCGACATACGCCTGATAGAACTGCTTGGCCGTCACCGGCTCGCCCTCCTCGCGCACCACGCAGCGCGCCACGAAGGCCGCCGTCGGGTCCATCTGGTCGCGATACTCCTGCGTCTTCGCCCGCACCGCCTCGGGCACGACGAGGCCTTCGCGCAGGAAGATCATCACGCCCTCGACCAGCCAGTTCAGGATGCCGGGGTGCTCCGGCAGGAATTCGGAAACGACCTCCTCGAACTCGCGCTGCTCACTCGCCTCGAGGACGACCGGCCAGTGGACGACGGCCATACGCCGCCAGATGCCGTTGTCGGTGCCGGAGATCTTCGGATAGCCGTTGCCGGACATGTGGCCGGTGAAGATCGGCTTGAAGTCGAAATAGCCCTGGAACAGGTCACGCACGGCAAAGTGCTCGCCGCCGGTCAGGTCCTTGACCAGATTCTCGCGAAGATCCTCGCCCTCCGGCATTTCCTTGACGCGCAGGAAACGGCGGCCATAGAGCCGCGCCATATCCGGATTGGCCGAACCGCCGGCCTTGCCCTCCCCGGTGAACGATTCTGACGGCAGCGTGACCGAGACCTCGCCGAGCAGGCGGCAAAGCACCTCCAGAAAGACCGACTTGCCGTTAGCACCAAAGCCATAGTGGAAGAACAGCTTTTGCACGGTAAGCCCGATCAGGCCGAGCCCGGCCGCCACCTGGACCATGCGCCGAACCTCTTCGTGCGGCAGCATGCGCGTCATGAAGGCGAGCCATTTCGGGCAGCCAGCCTTTGCGTCGTAATCGACCGGCACGACCTGTGTGATCAGATCCTGCCGGCGATGGCCCTTGACCACCTTCAGTTCGGCAACGGGCGCCACGATGAATTCGGGCAGGTTTTCGCGGTTGTCGTCGGGATCGTCGAAGGCGGGATTGCGCACCGTCTTGATCACTTTGCGGAAGCACAGTGTATGGCCGCGCAGCGCGACCTTCAGCGGGTCGGCATTGAATTCGTCAGGCCCGCGCATGACGTGGGGTGCTGCACAGGCGAGCATCGCCTCAAGCCGCCCTTTGTTCTTCGAGGAGACGGCGTGCGACATGCGCCGGCTGATGCGCGCAGCGAGGTTCTTTTGGGCCGCCTCCGCCATCTTGGCGACTTTCTTCTCGCCAGGAGAACGCTCTTGCTCCAGCTTCTTCAGCGCCTCATGGCCGCGCTCGATCGCGATCTTCTCAGCCGGTGTGTGATCGATGTATTCGATCTCCAGCGCGATGCGGCCGCCGAGGTTCTGCGCCACCGCCAGCGAGCGCGGATCGCCGGTGTCGATGTCCCAATGCGTGCCAGTCCAAACCGCATAGGCGGCCTTGCGCGCCTTCGCCTGGGCGAGCACCAGCAGATCCTCGCCGAAATGGGCAAGCAGCCGCTCGGCATTGTCGGTGTCGGAATGGTCGAGGCCTGCACAAGCCTTGACCGCCTCCATATCGACCTTGCTGCCGCGGCGCGGCCCGGTGCCCGGCTCACCATCATCCAGTTCGTCGACAGTCACATCGACATCAAGCGGGGTGCGGGGCAGCCCGGCTGCTTCGGCCTGGCGCGTCGCTTCGTCGAGAATGGTGGCCACCTCTTCAGGCATGCCAGTCTTTTTCTTGCCCACTATTCCCCCGTCTCGACTGCCATGCGTGAAAAGTCATATCCGGCGCGCGGCCAGACGATCGGGATGATGCGCCCCGGCCGGGCATGCCTTGCACGGGCCCGAGCCATTGCGGCAGCCGTCATCACCCGCTCGGAATCGCCATCGGCAAGCAACACCAGCTCGCGGACGTGATCGGCCACCCACATGGCGTCGGCGGCATCCTGGTCGCGCTTCGGTATGGGCCCGGCGACCATCACCGGCCGCGCGACGCCCTTGGCGTCCGGCTTCTTCAACGTCGGGTGCGCGAAGCGTGACGAGGGATCGGCCGGGCCGGCGAGATTGCCGAGATCGCCGGCGGCGAAGTAGAACGTGTCGGCGCGAAAACCTTCCCAGACACCGAAGGCAACGCCGTTCTCGATGCCTTCGCCGCCGACCCAGCGGCTGCAGTCAGGATGGCCGGCAATCGGGATCAGGCCGCCCTTCTTCGAGCCGCGCATCTTCTTGGTCGGCAGCAATTCGCCGGTGGTCGGGTCGACCAGTTGCGGCCGAAACTTCGGCGGCCGATCAAGGTCGATCCAGGTGATGTGACAGCCAATCGGCGCCAGGTCTGGCATGATGAAGGGCGCGACCATGGCCAGCCCGGAATAGAGCGCGAGCGGGCTGCCGCGCTCATCCTGCCCGTGCCAGTACGTCACGTCGCCGCCGACGCGCAGCCATGTGGCGTCGGGATAGCCGCCACAACGATACTGCAGATAGAACCGGCCATGCATCTGTGCGGCCGTGCGCAGCGCCGTCAGCGACTGATAGATGCCGCGCGCCTTCTGCCGCTCGCGCTCGCGAAACTCGTCCTGGCTGGCCGCGCGCTCGGCGAAGGCGCAATCGTTCTGCAGCCGCCGTTCTTCCAGCCGCTTCTTGCGCGCCGCGCGATCTTCGTCGCTCTCGCGCTCGCCCTCCTCCGGAATGTCCCGGTCGAGCACGATCGAGCAGGCCTCGAGGAGGCCTTCGCGGCTCTTGACGTCCAGCCCTTCGCAATGGGCGGCCATGCCGATCGCGTCGTTGCCGCCAATGCCGCCGGCCCGGCAGTTCCACTTTTCCTTCTTCGTGTTGAACGAAAATGTGTCCGTGCCGAAGCAATGCGGGCAAGGCTGCGGATGCTCGACGCCAGTCCGCTTGAAAGTCAGCCGCATGATCTTCGCGGCCTCCTCGATCGACACCGCGCGCGCATCTTCGATGAACAGTTTTATCGCCTCGCTCATGAGCGCGATCCTGCAGCGGGATTGCCACTGTTGCGGTTTAAATATTCCGGGCGGCAGTCGAGAATGTGGAGGCGCTTTTTGGTGATCCCGACAAAGCGCCAGCCTGCCTGATAGAAACAATGGCCCCAGGTGGGTCGCGACGCGCGCATGGTTGGAACCACCTCACGCGGATCGACAAACGTGAAGAGCCGTTCCCCCGGCCAGCGAGCCCACGCGATCGACATCGCCGCCGTCAGCAATCCGCTGGCAAGGTCACCGTCCTCACGACGAAAGATCGCGCATTCGACACCGAACTGCCCGTCTGCCCGGTGCTTCTCCTTCCGCCACGCGCAAAGCGCGCCGGCATCTGCTGTCAACAGGAGCAGCTTGAAACCCGGACCCATGATGAGTTCGGCTCGGCGCATCTGCTGGCGCGACCTATAACTGTAGTGGCGCTTAAAGATGTCCCGTGCCGTATCGTTGCCGTCGAGCACTTCTATCCAGCCATCGCCAATCAAGAAGGGCTGCAAGTTCATGCTGCCACCCCGCAGTGAAGGCCGCACTCGACGTCGTATTCCATGCTGTCGTCAAAGCTGTCGGAAAATTCCTCCCATAGTGTAGGAGTGACCCTGACCTGGTTCACGAGCCCAGCCACGCTATCCCGCTTGTCGAATTGCCCTCCAATGCCGGCCTCTTCACCGGCCCACCACGCTGCGGCGGATGGGTGATCTCGGATGATCCGCTTTCGGATCCCTTTCCCTTTTTGGAAGCAAAGGTCGCAATTGCCTTCCCATGGCTCCAGATCGAGGAAGAAGGGCTGCGTCTCCCAAAAGGCAGACACGGTAGATTTGAGCACCTTCGCTTTGGCGAGAGGATACGAGACGCTGCGGCCATCTTTCGCAGCGCGGTCCATACCTCGGAAGATACGCATACCCTCGTCGTGCCGCAGGCCGATAATTTCCTCATAGCTGCCCGGTTCCAGGCAAAGCTGATGCCGCATCAATTCGAAGATCGGCCGCACTTTCAGGTACTCGGTGCACCAGCGCTCATGGCCGTTGGGGAGACGGGATTTCTTGGCGATGAGAGCCGAGAACGGCTGGCCATTGCGGCTGGCACTGCTGAAGTCAACTTCTGCAAAGCCGGGCTTACCATCGCGCCATTCTACCCAATGAATGCGGACGCCCCATCTCAACCCGCACTCATTCACGAAGCGCAGCGTCTCCTCGCGTTCCTTGCCGGTGTTGGCAAAAGCCACGATCACATCGTCGGGTAGCTTGCCGTTATAGGCCCGCAGTATCTCGTGCAGCATAAAGCCACTGGTGCGCCCACCCGAGAACGAAACCAGCGCTGGGCCGGTGATAAGATATGGATTCACTCTGCCGCCTCCGCGAAAGCGTGTCGGACGTTGCATTCGGCGATCAGCTTGATCATGCGCGGCGGCACGCTGTTGCCGACCAGGTGATATTTCTCGGTCTTGGTCAGGCGGCGGGTCTTGCCGGCGATGGTGATTTCGTCCGGCAGCGAGCCGGGCTTGAAGCCGTGCGCGGCGGCGCCCTCTTCCGGTTCAAGCATGCGGATGCCGATGTCGTCGATGTAGTGCGGGACGCCCTTCACCATCACTTCGACCAGGCCGTAGCGTGCCTTGCCGGTGAGCGCGCCGAGCGGCTGGCGCACGTCGTCATCCTGCTTGCCAGAGCCGAAATAGTGCTGGAGGAAGCCAAGGATCAGATGCGCATGATTGCCGCCAGCGGCAACGGTCGCCAACGGATCGTCGATGGGCCGGCCGTCGCGATTCGTGCCATGCATGTTGCCGAGCGCTGCGGCGACCACGCCCTGCGTTGAGCCGAGCGTGACGATAGTCGACAACGGGTCTTCGGCTGAACGGCCAGGCTCGCCCGTGTTGTGCTGTGCGATGAATGCGGCGCTGACGCCGACTTGCGGGCTGGTGGTGAAGGCCCCGAGCGGCTCGTCGATCGGCCGGCCGGGCCGCGCCTCATTGCTGCCGTCGACACGCGGATCGCCGTTGTGCTGTGCAAGGAAAGCCGCGATCAGCGCATGCTTGCCACCGCCGGCCACCTGTGCGCCAAGCGGCGCCTCGATGTCGAGGCTGCGCGGCGCCTGGCCTTCGCGTTCGCCATAGCCCGCCTGCACCAGGCTGGCGGCAACCACGGCATGCCGCGGCGCGCCGGCCATGACTGTATCCAACGGCTCGGTCGGCATGTAGCCGTCGCCGTTCTGGTCGAACTTGGTCATATGGGCGGCGACCAGAACGCGATCCTCCTTGCCCGTGGTCGTTCCAAGCGGCTCCTCGAGATCGCGAGGCGACGACTGCGCTGCCCGCCCACCGGCGCCGACGATGGTCGCGCCCATCATCGCGATGCCAGACGACGTATGCAGCGTATTGATCGGCTCCTCGACCGAATGCACGCCGTTGCGAGCCGCCGCGCTCTGCTGATCGGTCCGGATCAAGGCCGGCGCCACCACCGCCAGCTCGCCGCGATGCGCCGTGGTCAGCGTGCGCAGCGGCTCGCCGGCATCGTGCACCCTGTCGCCGCCCGAATGCGTGATCGGCACGATGAACGGCTTTGCCGCATCGACGACGTAGCGCATGACGCCGCGTGCCGTCCGGCGCAATGTCGCTTCGGCCAGCGGCTTCTTGCGCCCAAAAATCGATTTCACCGGCAGAGACCAGTCGATGATCGTATGCGCGCCGAGCCATGGTTTCAGGCCGAGCTGCTTGGCATCCTTGCGCGGCGCGTGCGTGCGGGCCGGCCACACGATCGGCCGGCCGTCTGCCTGGGCGACGCCGAAGAAGCGCTTCCGAATCGTCGTGACACCATAGTCAGCGCAGACCAGGATCCGATAGTCAAAGCTATAGCCGAGCCCGCGCAGATGCTTCAGCCAGGCGAGCCAGATGCGGCCCTTGTGGCGAGGATCCGGGATTAGCCATTGATCCTGCACCGGGACCCGCTCGCCCTTAGCTGCAATCGAGCCGTCGAGCCGCATGACGCGGCCCGTCACCGGATCGCGCTTGGCGATCAGCGGGCCCCAGGTCCTGATCTCCTGGACGTTCTCCATAGTGATCGTCTCGGGGCGGACGGTGCCGGCCCAGCGGCATATGACCCAAGCCAGTGAGCGGCGGCGCTTGCTGACCGGCTTCGAGCCCTTGGCAACCGAGAAATGGGTGCAGTCCGGCGAGGCATGCAGGACACGCACCCCGCGTCCATTGGTGACCTTGCGCGGATCGGCCTCGAACACGTCGCAGCGCAGGTGTTTCGTGTGCCGATGACGTTTCTCATGCACGGCGACCGCGACCGGGTCGTGGTTGATCGCGACATGGACGTGGAAACCGGCTTCTTCCAGCCCGTCGCAGCCGCCGCCCATGCCGGCGAACAGCACGATCGTCATGCGGTTATCGAGGGCAAAACCAGTCATTGCGTTCATCGTTGAGCCCTCGCATCCGCACGTGCGCCGTCGCGCGCCATCGCCAAGGTGCGGCAGACCGCATCCTCGCGAACGGTTAGGACGGCGGCGATGGCGTTTGTGTCGAACTGGCCGCTGGACCAAAGCACGATCGCCGCAAGGGCGGCGTCGCCGGTCAGCCATCCCCCGCCCAGCCGCATCAGCGCTTGCCGGAGTTCGACCTCGGAAAAGTCGGGTGTGGAAAGCTTGTGGCGCAGCATCACATCCCCTCCGCGACGACATTGACGTCGCCGCCGCGCGTGAACGGACGCGCCTTGTCGAGGATCTGGTTGATTGTCCCTGACGACAGGCCGAGGCGAGCCTTCACCTGGCTCGCGGTCAGGCCCATTTCGAACAGCAGCCTGATACCTTCGGCCTGCATGGCGAGCGGCAGCTTCATCAGCCTGGCCGGGTCGATGCTGCCCGGCTTGCCAAAGCCGGGTGCGGGTCTATTCATAGCGGCCATGCTTCGGGCTCCCAGCAAGGTTTGTGATAGGATTGGATGGAAACCAGGCCGGCGACGCCGAACATGAAATCGGCGCGGCTGCGGATCAGCCGCCCGCCCTTGCCGTCGTCGACCGTGTCGAGCCGCGAGCCATTAACGACGCCATGCTGCCGCATCTCACGGTCGATATCGGCCGTGGTCGCGAGCGGGCATTCGAAGATGACGACGAACGCGCGGGACTTCGGACCGAAGCCGTTGATCAGCTGGACCCAGTAGACGTAGCGAGGCTCACCCGACATCAGCTTGCCCCTCTGTTTCAGTGCTCTTCCCGTGAAACATTTCTTGTGTTTCACACTCCGGCTCGGGTGCCTGCGGCGGGTCGTAGAAGGCGCGGAACGACAGTTTCAGCCAGTCGCAGACAGCGATCGCCTTCGGCGCCGACACGCTCTGCCCGTTGCAGATGCGCGACAGGTCGGAGGCGCAGACGCCGATCTCGGCGGCGCATGCCCGCCAGCCGCGCCCGTCATCTTCCAGCCGGGCGCGCAGCAGTCGGCCCAGCCCGCGATAGTCGTAGGTGGCGAGCCTAGCCATGCCTGAATTCCTTCTTCAGGAAGAGCGCCGGCTCCTCGCCGATCCAGTCGCAAAGCGCGAAGAACTCATAGCTGCCGGGGTTGCGCCCGCGTGCCGCGCGCAGCACGGCGTCAAGCTCGACCTCGGCTTCTTTCGCGACGCGTCGGTGCGTCTTGCGGCGGTGGACGCGGCGCGCCTCGAGGAATATGGCGAACACGTCGAAATCGACATGGCTGGGATCGAAGGCGCCCGTGCAGATCGGGGCGAGGTTCATTCCGCCGCCTCGTCCATTTCCGCCCCGGCCTGCTCGGCCGCCAGCAGGTCGAACAGGCCTGGGCCCTGCCCGCCGCCGGCGGCGATCTCGGCATAGGTGACGCCGTCGGCGAAATAATCCGGGTTGAGTTCGACCGCGACCGCCTTGCGGCCCATGCGCAGCGCGCAATAGGGCACGGTCATGATGCCGCCGAACGGGTCGAACACCGTCTCGCCAGGCATCGAATGCTGCTCGATCGCCCTCTCGACGATGTCGAACTGCAGCGGGCACAGATGCATTTCGCGGCCCTTGCGCTGCTGCAGCATGTTCAGCGTGCGCATGCGCGCCACGTCGGTCCAGATCTCGGGATGGTCGCTATGCGGCGGCGCGATCATGAAGGTCGGCGGCAGCCTGCCTTCGGCGGCGAGCACCTCGGCGAATTCGACGTGCAGTGCGTGATCGTAGACGTTCTCTTCCGCCCATTTCTTCCAGCCGCGATAGATCAGCTTGGCGTCGAGTTTCACCAGGCGGCGCAGCTCGTCGGGCAGCAGCGGCCGGTCGCCGCTCGACCGGCGCACACCATGCGCGTCGATCTGCCAACGGCCGCGCGAATAGCCGGTACCGGGCACGCTGCGCAGCGCGCGTTCGAACGTCTGGGTGCGCACGCCCTCGCCCAGCGGCAGCGACTTGTCCGGCTGCTCGGTGTGATCGGTGAAGGACAGCGGCTTCTGCTTGGCAACTGGATGGTCGGCGTAACCGTTTGATCGATCGGTCGGCGGCTTGCGGAAGGTCAGCGTGTATTCCGGCATGCCGTTGCCCTGCCGTGTGCCATCCTTGCATTGCTCGCTCCAGCCGAGGCGATAGGTGCCGTTGTTCTCGCGCACGACATCGGTGCCGATGGTGACGCGCGACATGAAGGCGAAGCCGTGCCGGCGGAAATGCGAACAGCAATCATCGGAGAACGGATTGACCGTCTGGAAGCCAAAACCGTTGACGCCGCCCGGCACGATCCGGTCCTTGACATGGATTACGGCGAGCCGGCCGGGCTTCAGCACGCGCAGCAGCTGCGGCGTCAAAAAGTCCATCTGCGCCCAGAAATGCGCGTCGTCGTCGGTGTGGCCGAAATCGTTGAAGGACGGGGTGTATTCGTACTGCGTCGAGAACGGGATCGAGGTGACGATCAGGTCGACGCTGTTTTCAGCCATCGACCGGGTTTCCTCGACCGTGTCATTGTGCACGACCAGGTAGTTTTCGCCGCGCACCTCGCGCCTGACAACGCCCATCGAGCGCTTCAGCGCGCCCTCGATCGCCTGCTCGGCCAGGCCGAAACGGCGGATGATCTCCGCCATCTTTTCCGACTGCGCCTCGAACTGGCGCCAACGCCGTTCCAGCGTGCGGCGCATCTCGCGCTCGGCCTCGGTGTAGATCAGGTCGAGGCGCACGGTATGCGTCTGTCCGAATCTCTGGATGCGGAACACCGACTGGATGAAGTCGTGAAACTTGAAGCCGATCCCGGTGTAGATCGCCAACCAGCAATAGTCCTGGAAATTGCAGCCGGAGCCGTTGATGACCGGCTTGGTCGCAAGCTCTTCGAATTCGCCCCTGGCGAAGCCGACGACGCGCTTTTCCTTGGTGTCGTCGTCGAGCGTTCCCCACACCGATTTGACGGTCGGGATCGCCTTCTCCAGCGCGTGCCGCTCGGCCTCCAGATCGTGCCAGAGGATGCGATGCGCGCCAGGATCCTCGGCGCGGATTTCCATGACCTTGGCGATGCGAGCGTCAAGGCTGCGCTTCTTCTCGCGCGCGGCCTCGGTCACCCCATGCGCCGAATTGGCGAACAGCCTGCCCTGCCCGTCGCGCTCCTCGCCGGCAGCGCTATGGTCGGACGGGATTTCGTGCCAGCGGATATCGAGCGGCGGCAGGTCGTAGCCTTGATCGGAATAGCCGAGATCTGACGGCTTCTGGACGAACAGCGCCCAGCTCGCGACCCACAACCAGAACTCTTCCTCCTTGTGCGGATGCAGCGTGAGCGCGTCGGCCTTCTCGCTGTCGCGCTTGAAGAAGCGGGTCTTTGCTTCGCCGACATCCATGACGCCGAGAAAGGCGGCATAGGCGAGCAGCTCGATATATTCGTTCGGATCGGGCACCGCGGTGGCGACGAAGCGGTAGCGCACGCCGGCATGCTTGCGACCGGTCTTGCGATCGTCGCCGGCAAAGGTCGCCATGAACTCGCGAAAGGTCTTGGTGCCGCCGAAGCCGCGCAGCACGGCAGCCTCGTCGAGCGAGGCAGCGGTGAACAGGCAGGGGTCGAGCTTGCCGTCGCGGATCGTCTCGTAGTTGGTAAGGTGGATCAGCACGCTCTCGGCGCCGATCTCGTTCGGCGCTTCCATCTGCCCGGGCCGGTTGATGAACTTCAGCCGGATGTTCGGATGGCGCTTCTCGACCTCTAGGAAGAATTCATGGCGCACGCCAAGCGGCACGACGATCAGCCCGTGACCGCCGGCATGCACCAGGCATTGCCGGATCACCTCGAGCTGCGTCGATGTCTTGTGCAGGCCGAAGCGCAGGAACAGCGCACGCCGGCCGCCGCGGCAGGCCCACGGCACGATCGCCTGCGTCATCGGCTTCAGCAGCGGGTTGATCGTCGCCGGCTCGACGTCGAAGCCAAGCGCCGGCGCCAGCCGCACCTTGGCCTTGAGGAATTCGGCATAGTCGGGGTGCGCGGTCATGGCCCGCCCCTGCCGCCAGGCTCACAGGGCGCATGCTTGCCGCCGCCGAAGACGTATTCGCGCCAGGGCGTCCAGCACCAATTGCCGTCACGGTTGCGCAGGAAGCCCCATTTGCGGCTCGACCTGCCTTGCCAGACGATGGTGATGATCTTGCCCGGCTTGAAGTGCGGCGGGACGCGGCCGGCACCGGCAATGAAGGCCATCGATGCAGCCTCCAGTGTCGCCAACACGTCGTAGCGGCCGAGAACGCGATGCGTGTGTTCGGCTGGCCGGTATGACCAACCCCAGGCCGGCACGACCTGCCGCCTGGTCATCCTCGGATTTCCGCGAACCTCCCTGGCGAACTCACGCACCTTTTCCGCAAGCGCGAAATCAACCACTTCCTCGACGTAGGCGGTCAAAGGAAAAGTCCAGAAATCCCAGGGATGATCATGCGGATCGGGATCGGCATCACCGCGATGGAAGATGTGCAAGCGCAGCCGCCCGATCCTGACGCGAGTCAGGAACGGCGTCGCGTGCTCGCCGTCGACGCCATAGATGGTTTCAAAGCCGAAGGGGTTCATGCCGGCACCCTGGGCTGGCGCTCGCTGAGCAGGTGCCGGCGGCAGTAGCGCGTCTCCAGCACGTCAGCGCGTTCGGCGCCGCAGACCGGCATGTCGGGGCCGTCAGGCGCAAACCAGTCGCAGGCATAGTGCAGGCAGCGATTCGCCATCACCGCATTGAGAAAGGTCATCGGCAACGTCGCCGGGAGGTTCGCAACCGGCTTGGCTTCGAACAGCCGCTCTACCGGTGCTTCGATCGATGGCGCCATGACGGCGCGGCGCACCGGCCGATACTTCCGCTTCACCGGCTTCTCGGATTTGGGCGTGGCCCGGCCGATCGCCTGGTTCTTCGGCTGGCCAAGCAACGCGCCATGGCTGCCCTTGCCGCGCTTCAGCTTGCCGATGACGGCATTGCGGCTACGATCACCCGGCAGGCGAGCGGCAATCTGTGCGGCAGAAAGCCCTTGGCCGGCCAGTTCGCGCAGCGCCTGCAGGTCGTCGGCGGACCAGTCGCTCATACCGGATGCCCCTCCAGCGGCCGCACCAGGAATTCGAACCAGAAGTAGCCGTCGGAACACGGCCCTACGACGCCGCTGTCATCTATGGCAGGATCCCAAATGATCTCTTGCCCGCGGCAGATCACGACGTGATTGGTATCATTGCGGCTCCTGCCGGCGAGGATGTAGGCCATTCCCCGGCTATAGTACGCGCCCCATTCGAGGGCCTTTTCCAGCGCATCGGCTACTACCGGAATCGAAATACGCAGGATTTCCCGCTCTCGCAGCCATGCGTCATGTCTTGCTGATTGCTCAGCTCCGGAGAGGTCCTCGTGCCAGCGCGGCACCTCTTCGGCCGGCACGTCGCAAAGGCATGCGATCACGGTGCGGGCGCAATCGCCCCAGACACCGTTTGCCGGATCGTGCCGGAACAGCTGCTTGACGAGCCTCATGCCGCACCGCTGACAATGCTGAGGCCGCCGGCGCCGCGCGCCGCCGCTGCCGCCTTGCGCAGTTCGGCAATCGCGATTTCCAATTTCGCCGCGCCCCGGTCGATGCCGGCAAGCTCGGCCGGTGTCAGCCGGCCATCGGCGAACGCCATGGCTGCGGCGGCGATCAGCTCGCCGAACTGCACGACGACATCGGCATGCGCCGCCATCATCGTGGCGTTGGCCGCACCGAGCGCGTCGGCATCGGCCAGTCGCCGACCGTTCAATTCGGCCATGACGCTGGTGACCAGGGGCGTGCCGCACTCGGCTTCGAGCAGCAGCACAGCCGACAGCGGCATCAGCTCGGGATCGCCGGCATTGTTGAAGCGGCCCATCTGGCTCTTCGACAGCGAGGCGATGGAAGCGGCGCGCTCGATCGTGCCGCAGCGCTCTATCAGGTCGCGCTGGGCTGCCTTGAGGCGGTAAAACCACTGACTGGAAATTTCGGCCATGTCGGGCTCCGGGCACAGTTTTCCCGGCGCGGGAAATGCGGGCTGCATTTCCTATGGCGGGACGAGGGGGAAAGCGTTTCAACTCGCGGGTATGAAAACCCGCGCTACATCATCAAGGCGGCCCCCTGGAGGGCAGCCAAAGGCCTGCCCTCCAGGGTCCATCGTCATTGTGGGCGGCGAGCTTTGCTCCTCCGCACGGCTTTCGCCGGGCGTGCCTCAACAGGTGCAGGGGGCCTCGCGAGCCGTACCTGACCGCCCTTCGCTCTCTGGGGGTATTGGTTACAGGGGCAGGACTCGAAGCCACTTCCCTACCCTGACAGAACAGTTCACGCATGGCCGTCTCCCTTCCTCGGAGCCCAGCGCAAAACCCGCTTCGCCTCGTCGCGCAAAAGGCGCGCCAGGAGATCGGCAGGATGTTCGCGGGCAAAGGCGGACAGGAGTTTCAACATGCGCTGCGTCGGCGCCGGCAACTGGCGAATCGGCGCCGCTGGCGGCTGCAGCAAGGTCAGTGAAGGCGAGCAGCGAACGGCGGTCATTCGGCCGCCTCGCTAGAAAGAGGGTGGCCGGTCCCGGCTTGGGGGAATTTCTCGGGACCGGCCGCGACGCCATCAACCACTGGAATGTGGCGAGCAGCATCGGAAAGCGAAGCCTGGAGTTGGCGCAACAGGATCAGCGCCGGCCCCTTGGTCGGCGGCCTCGTCTCCCAGGTGGAGACGGTCGAGCGGTCGACGCCGCAATGGTCGGCGAGCTGCTGCTGCGTCCAGCCGAGCTCGCCTCGCAGGGCGACCACGTCGACAACCGTCTCTAATTCGAACGAATGATCCATCATGACCGATAGTGTGAGAAAGTCACATCAATCTGTCAAGTAGAAACTCACACCAGAAATGTGAAAAAGTCACGCCATGACGGATGTAACCCGAGTAGACCAGCAGGCGGCGCGGCTGCGCCAGGCGCGCGAGATGCGCGGCTTCGACAATGCGAAGGCCGCCGCGAAGCGTTTCGGCTTCAACTACAACACCTACATCCAGCACGAAAGCGGCCGGACCGGCATCACCCGCGCGGTCAAGGACTATGCCCGCGCCTACAGGGTCAGGGAAGCCTGGCTCATCACCGGCGAAGGCTCACCGCAGGATATAGACGGCAGCGACGAGCTGCGCGAGATTTTCATGCGCTTGGCGGCGGCGCCACGGGAGGTCCAGGCCGCCGTGCTGACCTATGCCAGATTCGCGCTGGGCGAGCCGAGCGGCACCGAGAAATCCCGCGAAACCGCGATCACGCCAACATCGTGATCGATAAGCACGCGCCAGTGCCCACCATGGATTTCCTTCATCGCCTCGGCGAGTGATCGCGTGTCCCTGGCAATGCGCTCGGAGATCGTCGCTGCTCTTGATTGAGGCGATGTCGCGATCGCTCGCAATTTGTCCATTGCCTGATCGCCCGCAGCTTCGCGCGATTCGTACTGGATCACTTGTCTCTTCTCCCAAACCGAACGGCAGTGAAGTTAGGAACAATTTCCTCTAGGCTGTCAAATCAGTTTTTTCACGCCGTCCAGTGTCCCATTTCGGTACGCATACAACCATTGCTGAATGATCACCAGATTGTTTCAACCTGTAACGATGCCCTGTGAATAGCGGGGAAACTAGTACCAGTTTTCTACAAAATCTGGAACCATTTCGAACACTTGACCTTTCGGCGATAAGTCGGGGTCATGTCCCGACCGTTACGCCCCAGCTTCCATGTCCGCCTGCCGCCCGAACTCAAAGCACGGCTCGAGGCGGTTCGCGGCGGCAAGAGCCTCAACCGGGAGGTGGTCGACAGGCTGGAGCGGTCGTTCGGAGAGGATCTGGCCTCGCAGTTCGGAGAGGTCATCGCCGCCTACCTTGCGCCGCTCGACGATGAGGAGCGCGCCAAGGTCGTCGATCTGGCGAGCGAACTGGCGGCCGTGCTAATCGCCAAGCCGCGCAAACGGGCCCCATAAAACCCGCATGATTCTCACTCCCGCATTTTGAAGTGTGAGTTTATCACATTTACGCTTGACACTTCGATGTGAGTAATTCACACTTTGCCCATCGCACATTCGGTGGAGCGCTTCAGTGTCATCGCAATCCAAGATCCTCGTCGGTCACAAAACCGCGACAGCCCTTTTGGGCGCCGTCAATGACGAGGATGGTCTTTGCCGCAAGGGAAGGACGCCCGATGACAACCGCGTGGTCGCCCTTGCTGGCAACGCACGCCATCAGGCGAAGGACCATTTGCGGGTCGGTCTCGTGCACACCGGCCCGAATGAGCGCCAGCCCTTCGCTCCACGATTCGTAGTCCAGCCAAACGTAGACCCGTTCCATGCCAGACCGGCCGAGAACGGAAGGATCGTCTGCTCGCCCCTGTCCGGCCCAAGCCGCCACCAGCGTCGCCGCCAGTATCAATGGTCGCATCCTGTCCCCCCGCGCAATCTCGGCGTCATCGAAGGTGAGCGCCTGCAGCGCGCACGAGGCTATCACGAGGATTACTCGCTGGCCAAGAATCTCGCCTCGCTGGCGGCGGTCACAGCGATCCTGTTCTGCGCCGCCGTGATCTTCGGTGCCGTCCGATGAACGTCGGCGAGCATCCTGAGGGTATGTCGGCCGAAAGGCGCGATCTGATCGAGACGCTCGAATGCCTCGGCTACGACACCATGCCCGGCGTTCAACGCGACTGGACCGACTGGCGCGACCGCCTGTCCGACGACCAGCTCGCGACGATCATCACCGGCATCGAGGGCCGGTTCGAAGACCAGGCTGCGCTTGCCCGGCAGGCAGAACTTCATTCCGCAATGGCACGTACCCAGGAGGCCAATTGTTATGCTTAGCCAAGCTGACTTTCGCTCAACGCAGACGCGCCCGATCTTTCCCGAGGATGCCGACGATGCGCATCCGCGCTGCCGCGAAATGGCCGAGGCGATGCGCGATCTGTTTTCGGTCGGCGGCGGCGTCCGGTCCAAGGATCTGATCGGCGCCGGCTTCACTTGGGCCGAGATCGTCGAGTTCAAGGATGCCGCGGCGAAACTCGCTACAGACGCCAGCGTGCGCCATTTGACCAGCCGTCCCGACCTGATGGCGGACATCATCGAGAAGGCGCGCGCGCCTCTGCCGAACCGGCCGCCGCTGCCGCGCGACACCAAGGAGACACAGGCACTGCTCGTGGCTTGGGGCCGCTATTGCACGGCACGCGCCGCCCTTGTGCTCGACCCGTGGTCCGGCCAGCGCGAGCGCTGCCTCAAGGTGCTCTCCGCCTATCTGGACCGGCTGCCGATCTTTCCGGCCAGCCGCCAGACGGTGATCAAGGCGGTCGAACAGGCGCTGCCGCAGGTGTCCCAGTGAAGCAATCGGCCAACCGCATTCCTTCAATTGTCCCGGCCTTCCGGCCTGACGGGTCGGCGTTCAACCTTGTCAGCCCGACCGCCGCCGACATCGACTTCGCCGACATGGCCAATGCGCTGTCGAAGATCGCGCGTTTCAATGGCATCTATCGCTGTGCGGCCTATTCGGTGGCGCAGCATTCGGTGATGGGCGCGGACGCCATCTTCCGCGAGACCGGCGACAGCGTGCTGGCCGGCTATTTCGTCATTCATGACGGCCACGAATATCCGTTCGGCGATGTGACGCGGCCGGCCGTCGACCTGATCCAGTACCAGGTGGCGAAACTCGCCGCCGAGGCCAAGCTCGATCGCCCGGCCTTCATAGAAAAGCTCGTCCATCGCGCGATCGGCGAGGTGAAGCGCTGCATCGATCTCGCCATCTATGAAGCCGCCAGGCTGCCCGACATCAATCGCATGCCGCTCTATGTCCGCCAGGTCAAGGACATGGACGATCGCATGCTGGTCGCCGAAGCCCATGCCCTGTTCGGGCCCAAGGCCGACCAGAAGTGCCTGCCCAAGGTGGCGTCGGCGCCAAGGCTGACCGGAGCGATCGAACCATGGGGCGCGATGAAGGCCGAGATCGCCTTCCTCGACCGGCTTGATCGCTATCTCGGCATTGTGGTGAGGGCGGCATGACCAGCGGCCGCTCCGACCTGATCGACTTGACGCTGGCGCTGCACGCCATAACCGGCAAGGCCGTGCGCGTCTCCGAAACTGGGGACGACGCCAAGGCCGTCTGGGTGCCGGTTTCCGAAATCGAGATGGTCAAGAAGCCGGGCGGCCTCGTCGTCGTCACCATGCCGGAATGGCTGGCGCTGTCGAAGGGCTTCATCTGATGAGCGAGGCCGCGATCCGCCATTGGCACGACACCGTCGAGCGCTTGCGCGCCAATGAGCCGCTGCGCCTGCTGATCGGGGAAAAACTCTATAATTCGAGCGAGATCATGCTCGCCGCGCCGTTCGCCGCCAGCCTGCGCAAGGACCTGATCGCCGACATCGAGGCACAGATCGCCGCGCTGACGCCACCAGACCCGAACGCGCCAGCCGGCCATGCGCTCATCACCCTGCCCGAAGAAAGGACTGCCTAATGGCCTTCTCACTTGGTAAGCCGACCTTGCTGGCGGCGGCGATGTTCGCCTCGGCGGCTGCACTTCAACCGATGCTAGCAATCATGCCGCAATTTTCGGCGCCGGTCGGCCAGCCCGTCAGCCGCAAGAAGCGCAAGCCGATCGCGAAGGGGACCCCGGTCATTTGGAAAGGCTCGGGCGCGAAGAATTACATGTCGCGCCGTAGTAGGCCGGCTGGATGCACGTCGACGCTGAAGAAAACGGCGAAGCTGCTCCGCCTCCAGGCGGCGGGAGGCTACTGATGGCTGGCAGCGTCAACAAGGTCATTCTGATCGGCCACCTCGGCGCCGACCCGGAAATCCGCCGCCTCAACAGCGGCGACAGCGTGGTCAATTTCCGCGTCGCGACATCGGAAAGCTGGCGCGACAAGACTAGCGGTGAGCGCAAGGAAAAGACCGAGTGGCATACGATCGTCGTCTTCAATGAGAACCTCTGCAAGGTCGCCGAGCAATATCTGAAGAAGGGCATGAAGGTCTATGTCGAGGGCCAGCTGGCGACCCGCAAATGGGAGGACCAGGCGGGCGCGGCGCGCTACTCGACCGAGGTCGTGCTGCAAAAGTTCCGCGGCGAAATCCAGATGCTCGACAAATCAGACCATCCCGCCCGCAGCCCCGACGATTACGGCACGCAGCGCGGCGGCTCAAGCCGACAGGAGCGCGGGCCGGACCAGCAGCAATCGCCCGGCCTGCGCGAAGCGCTCGACGACGAAATCCCCTTCTAGCCCGCTACTGCGGGCCGGCGATCGTTCGCCGCCCCGTCCGGAGGCCAGCCTGCCGGCACCTTCGGTTCGGTCACACTCGACGGCAGGCACACGGCCGCGAGGACACCATGAAGAAAATAAGAGACGCGCAGACCATCATCGGCATGCTGGAAGGCGGCGAAGTCGCCGCCGCCATGTCGACCGAGATCACCGAGACGCTGGCCAAGCTTAAGGAGCTCTCCGGCGATCGGCCGAAGACCAAGATCAAGGGCAACGTCACCCTCAAGCTCAATCTCGAGGTCGAGGCCGGCACGGCGACGATCTCGTGCGAGATTGATTCGAAGCGGCCGAAGCCGGCGCGCGGCTCGTCCTTCTACTGGGTGCTGGATGACGGCTCGCTGTCGACCGAACACCCGCAACAGACCGACATGTTCGGCGGCCCGCGCGCGGCATCCGAACGCCAGCAGTCTTGACCCCCAAACCCTCAAACCTGAAGGAAACTTCCCAATGGCCGACAAGACCTCCAACGTTGCAGGCGAAGCGCTGCTTTCGCCCTCGCCCTTCACCGTCGACCTCAACGTCGCGGCATGGCTCGGCGCCAAGGCGGAAGGTGTCGAAATCGCGACGCTGACCAACACCGCCAAGGCTCCCGGCCTGCCCGGTGCTGTCCCGGTCCTGCTCAAGCGCGGCACGGCACCCGGCGTGGAAGGTCTTGAACGCCTGCTCGAACCTTACCGCCAGTTCCCCGCCCGCAAGACCGGCCAGGCGACGGCCCAGACCTTCGAGGCCTTCTGCAACCTGACGCTGCGCCATCTGACCGATCACAGCGCCATCTTCGCCAATATGGACTGGAAGAAGCCGACGCTGACAGCCGTCATCGACTATCATGAGCTTGCCGAAGGCCATGCCAATTTCGGCAAGCACCGCGTGCACTATGCCTTCCCGCTGTCGGAAGAATGGCAGAAATGGGTTGCCGGCGACGGCGTGAAGATGGACCAGGGCGACTTCGCCTGGTTCCTCGAGGATCGCGTCGCCGAATTGTCGTCGCCTACCGAGGAGGAGAAGCTCCAATACGAGCGCGACTTCGCCACCACGATCGCGACGCCGGCGCAACTGGTCGAGCTGTCGCGCGGCCTGCAGGTCAACGTCGAGAGCAAGGTCAAGGCCTCGACCACGCTGCAGAGTGGCGAAGGCCAGATCGCCTGGGAAGAGACGCATAGCGGCGCCGACGGCAAGGCGCTGAAGGTGCCGGGCATCTTCATGCTCAACATCGCGCCGTTCTTCATGGGCGACAAGGTGCGCATTCCGGTCCGGCTGCGCTACCGGCCGGCGGGCGGCAAGGTCACCTGGTTCTATCAGATCTACAGGCCCGACCAGTTCATCACCGAGCACGTCCGCGACGTGCTCGCCGCAGCGCGCGACCAGACGGGCCTGCCGACCTATGAAGGCACGCCGGAGATGTCGGCGTGAAGACGCCCAACACCATCATCACGGCGCGGGAGGCTTTGCTTCCCGCGCTCGGGCTGGTCAACAAGGCCGTCGAGCGACGCACAACCATTCCGGTGCTGGCCAACGTCCTGCTCACCGTCGACGCCGCGGCGGGCACGCTGACCATCACCGGCAGCGACCTGGATTGCGAGCTGCGCGCCACACTCGCCTGCCAGGCCGGCCGGGACGAGGCCTTCACGCTGCCGTCGGCGATCCTGCATGATGCCGTTCGCAAGATGCCGGAGGGCGCCGAGATCGCGCTGCTGGCCGAGAAGGATTTCGCCACGCTGACCGCCGGCCGGTCGCGCTTCAAGATCCAGGTGCTGCCGTCGACAGATTTCCCGACGATGAGCGAAGGCACCTTCAGCCACAGTTTCGACCTGGATGCCGGTCTTTTCGAGCGGATGCTCGACACAGTCTCCTTCGCCATATCGAGCGAGGAGACGCGTTACTACCTCAACGGCATCTATTGGCATGCACCCGAGGAAGGATCGACGCTGAACGCCGTCGCCACCGACGGCCACCGGCTGGCAAAGTTCGCGGCACCTCTGCCGCAGGGCGCCGCCGGGATGCCGGGCATCATCATCCCGCGCCGGACCGTCGGGCTGATCCGCCAGCTGCTCGGCGACAAAGGTGCCGTCAAGGTCAGCCTGTCGGACACGAAGATCCGCGTCGAGACCGGCAAGGCAGCGCTGCTGTCGAAGCTGATCGACGGCAGCTTCCCCGACCACTATGTCAGGGTCATCCCGACCGGCAACCAGAACCATTTCACCGTCGAGCGCGAAACACTGGCCAGCGCCGTCGACCGGGTCGGCACCGTGTCGAGCGGGCGCGGCAGCCCGGTGAAGTTCGCCTTCGAGGCCGGCGGCAACCTGACGCTGACCACCAACAACCCCGACGCCGGCAGCGCCAATGACGAGGTGACGATCGAGCATGGCGAGGGCGACAGCGTCGAGATCGGCTTCAACGGCCGCTACTGCCTCGACCTGCTCAACGCCGCGGAAGGCAAGCGCCTGGTGTTCAGCCTGGGTGAAGCAGGCTCGCCGACGCTGATCCAGCCGGAAACCGCCGACGAGACCGGCCTCAAGCCGCTCTTCGTCCTGATGCCAATGAGGGTTTGATGATGGACGCCAACCGCGAACGCGAGCTACTCGAAGCCAGCAACCGCTACCAGCAGGAGGCGCGCGACGCCCGCGCGGCGCTGAAGGGCGGCTATCAGGACCGGGTGCATTCCTTCATGCTCGCCTGCTTCGGCGAGACGATCGCCGCCGACGGCATGGAACGCAACCACCGCTTCCTCGAGGAATCGCTCGAGCTGGTCCAGGCGCTCGGCTGCACCGCCAGCGAGGCGCATCAACTGGTCGACTATGTCTTCGGCCGTCCGGTCGGCGAGCCGCACCAGGAGACCGGCGGCACGATGGTGACGCTGGCCGCGCTCTGCAACGCCCACAAGATCGACATGGACATTGCCGGCGAGACGGAGCTGACCCGCTGCTGGTCGAAGACCGACAAGATCCGCGCCAAGCAGGCGGCGAAGCCGAAGCACGGGCCGCTGCCGGAGATAGTTCCCGCCGCCCAAGGCAGGTTGCGCGCTGCCGACCATATTGAAGAAGTGTCGCGTCAACTTGACGAGGCGTTAGATACCCTCGCGAAATTCGTCTCAGAGCACGCTATCGAACGCAAGCATCGTCTCGCCGCCGCCGACCACATAGCCTCGCTCGAAGCTGAGCGCGATCGGTGCCATGCCTGTGTGGCGGTGAAGGCAGTCGGCTATCTGTCGAAGAAAGGCTTTGAGTTGATGGCAATGCCGAACCAGGGCGTTCGGGCCATTATCCAGAACACGCAAGACGACGATTTCAACGCGGCGCTCTACCTCGCCCCTGAGGCGGAGGCGCGCGATCCCGCCGGCAACCGCCTGGGTGATATCGATGTCGGACTGCTGCACGAGGGCGGCAAACTCGACTGGATCATCGTCGGCGGCGAGAGCGGCCCGGGCGCGCGGCCGATGCATCCTGCCTGGGCGCGCTCGATCCGCGATCAATGCCAGGCCGCCGGCGTGCCGTTCTTCTTCAAGCAGTGGGGCGCATGGCGCGAGACTGACTGGCAGCTTTGGGCACATCCGCTGCCGGCTGGAACGATAGCGCCAGCTAAACCCTATTGGGTTGGCGCCGGCTACGGCCTCGATCGACCCAGCATGAGTTTGGAACAGGTCGGCAAGAAAGCCGCCGGCCGGCTGCTCGACGGCGTCGAACACTCCCAATTTCCAGAGGTGGCAGCATGACCCCGGCACAGAAGGACCTCGCGCGACACGCGCTCGGTCTGCCGAACAGGCAACGGCGCTCGTACCGAAACCACTTCGTCACAGGCGAAGGCGGCAACGATCATCGCGAATGGATGGCGCTGGTTGAGGCCGGTCACGCATGGCGGCGCGCCGGCTCGGAACTAACCGGTGGTAGCGACCTGTTTCGCCTCACCCGCGCCGGCGCCGAACTCGCGCTGGAAAAGAGGGAAAGCCTCGATCCCAAGGACTTCCCAGCGGTGTCGACATGAAAGCCCTGACCATCTGGCAGCCCTGGGCGACGCTGATCATCGCCGGCGTCAAACCCTACGAGTTTCGCGGCTGGCCGGCGCCAAGGGCGCTGCGCAGCACTCGGATCGCCATCCACGCCGGCGCCCGGCCAGTGAGAAAATCCGAGCTGGCGGATCTGATCCTGCGCCTGCGCTCTGCCGAATCGTGGTCGACGGCGTTGAAGCCGGAAGCGCTGGCCATGCTCGAGCGCTGGCATTCCAATCCGTTCGCCCTGCCTCTCGCCTCGATCCTCGGCACGGCCGTGCTCGGCGAGCCGAAGCGCGCCCATGACATCGTTTCGGAATTCGGCGCAAAGCTGAACGACAGCGATCGCGACGAGCATTCCAACTGGGCTTGGCCGCTGACCGACATCGTGCCGCTCGAGCCGATCCAGCCCGCCAAGGGTTTGCAGGGCTTCTGGGACTGGAGGCCGGATTGACCGCCCTTCCCTACATCTATCGCTGGGACCGCCACGGCCGCAAAGGCCATCCCTGCCGCGTGACCGCACGCAGCCGCGCGGGTACCGCCTCGTTCGCCCTGTCTGGCTTCGGGCTGCCAAAGCCAGCCCGCTTCAACTCGGTCCGGGTCGAATTCGCCGACGGCAGCGCGATGATCACCAGCGGCAACGCCATCCGGAACGCAAAGCCATGAAGCTGGACGAGCGATTCGTACCGCGCTTTATGACCGACCAGGAGCTGCGCGCCTGGTTCGGCCTATCCGAACGCGCGCTCGACCGGCTGCGCGCCACGCGCCATTTTCCGCCCCGCGACCAGCTTGTGAACAAGACCGATCGCCGTTCCGTCGAAGTTTTCTTTGACCGGCGCGCCGGTTTGGACTCTCCTTCCCGTGCAGGCGGCATTCCCGCCGCCGTGGACGGAGAGGAAAATTTTAATGACTGAACAGCGAAAGGACCGGCCGGGCTACAAATACCGGCCGAGGGCGGATGGCAGCCGCGCTCATTACTGGGTGCCGCAGCGGGCCTGCAAGAAGACGCCGAAGGCGCTCGACCCGCGGCCGATCACGGATGAAGCGATCGCCCAAGCCATACTTGAACATCCAGATGTCACAACCGACGACCAGGCCATCTCGAAAATCTGCCGGACCTGGACCGATGAATTGCTTGCCGATCTGGAAGGCCACGGCAAGAGCCCGGAATATGACGGTTCTGTCGCCTCGGCGGTGATGGTCTACAAGACACATCCGCAATCACCCTATCAGGCGTTGAAGCACCCGACGCGCATCCGCGACTATGACCCGTCGCTGAGGCTGATCGTCGACACCGTCGGCAAGCGCCTGGTGCGCAACCTGGTCGGCTCGGATTTTCGCCGCTGGTTCGAGCAATGGGGATCGAAGGGCCGCACGCGCCGTGCGCATGGCGCCATCCGCAAGCTGCGATCGGTCCTGTCCTTCGGCACGACGGAACGCCTGGCTGGCTGCGCCCAGGCGCGCGAGATCCTATCCTTGATGGAATTCGCCACGCCGGACCCGCGCCGCATCAAGATGGAATACAGGCACGCGCTCGCCATCTGCGCCACGGCGATCAAGCTGAAGCGGCCGTCGATCGCGCTGACGCAGGCGCTGCAGTGGGACACGGCGCTGCGCCGCATCCACATCATCGGCGAATGGCTACCCCTGGAAGTGGGCGATGTCGGCGGCATTGTGCGCGGCAATACCAAATGGCGTGGCCTGACGGTGGCCGACATCTCCGCCGAATATGTCCTAACGGTGCCCATCACCGCCAAGAACAAGGCGGCGACCGAGCACGATCTCAGCAAATGCCCATTGGTGCAGATGGTGCTGAGGCGCATCAAGCTGCCAGCCTTCGGGCCGTTGATCGTCTCGGAAGCGACCGGCCTGCCCTACCGGGAAAACTATTATGCCACCGACTGGCGCGAGGTGGCGACCGCGGCGAAGGTGCCGGCAAGCGTCTGGTCGATGGACACCCGCGCTGGCGCGATTTCGGAAGCCGAGATCGCCACCGATCTCGAATCTGCCCGCAAGATGGCCGGCCACACCACCACCAAGACGACGCAAGGCTACGTCCGCAACGGCGACCTCGACAACAACCGCAAGGTAGCCGAGGCGCGAGCCAAACTAAGACAGTGACACGCCAGTGACACGCGTGACACGGCGCACTTTTCAGAAAGCGATTTAATCAATAATTTCAAGTGGATGGCTGGAGCGGGTAGCGGGAATCGAACCCGCATATTCAGCTTGGAAGGCTGCTGCTCTACCACTGAGCTATACCCGCGCCTTTCAGTCAAGCATCGGATCCGCTCCGACGCTCGCGCTGCGTTCTAGGGCTTCCGGGCCGGCAGTGGTGGAGAGGGTTGGATTTGAACCAACGTAGGCATAGCCAACGGATTTACAGTCCGTCCCCTTTAACCACTCGGGCACCTCTCCAGTCTGCCGCCGGAGCCATGCAACGAGGCATCGACGCGTCGCGGCCGCCAAAGCAGCCTTTCCGCGCAGCGCCTTATGGCGGGAGCGTCCAAAACTGTCAACCGCAACAGCCCGGCAAAAAGCGCTGAATTTCACACCTCGCCCGACAAGCAGCTTGTGCGGCTGTATCCATGACCGGACGACACGGCTATAGAAGCCGGCCATGAGCAACGATAACAAATCCAAGACCCCTAAAGACACCCACTACGCCAAGCTGCGCCGCGCGCATCGCGACGAGAAGAGCGGCGGCGCGCCAGCGTTCAGGCCGCGCCAGCCGGTGCCGCCCGGCGAGAACCCGGCGGATGGGCTGGTGCGGCTCTACGGGCTGCACACGGTGCGGGCCGCACTCGACAATCCGCGCCGCAAAATCAAGAAGATGCTGGTGACGCGCAACGCTGCCGAGCGACTGGCAATCGCCGATCTCGGCGCTTTGCCCTTCAAGGCGGAACTGGTCGAACCAAGGGACATCGACAAGGTCACCGGCTCCGATGCCGTGCACCAGGGCGTGCTGATCGAGGCCGAGCCGCTGAAACCGAAACGCCTCGATGCGCTCGGCGACACCAGGCTGGTGCTGGTGCTCGACCAGATCACCGATCCGCACAATGTCGGCGCGATCCTGCGCTCGGCGGTCGCCTTCGGCGCCGGCGCACTGATCACCACGGCGCGCCACAGCCCGCAGGAATCCGGCGTGCTGGCAAAGTCGGCTTCCGGCGCGCTCGAACACATCGATCAGATCGAGGTGAAGAACCTCGCCGATGCGCTGGAGCAGCTGCACGAGGCCGGATTCCAGACGATCGGCCTGGATTCAGACGGGCCGGCGGAGCTCGAAACGAGCTTTGCCGGAGAAAAGATCGCGTTGGTACTTGGCGCCGAGGGCAAAGGCCTGCGCCAGAAAACGCGCGAGACGGTGACGACGCTGGCCCGGCTCGACATGCCCGGCGCCATCCGCTCGCTCAACGTGTCGAATGCCGCGGCGGTGGCGCTTTATGCGGCGAGGAAATTTTTGAAAGAGTGAATGGTGAATGGTGAATGGTGAATGGTGAATGGTGAATGGTGAGACTGTGCGTAAGTCGTGACCAATTTACTACCAACTACTCACCTATCTGCAACTGACTACCTATTCACTATTCACTATTCACTATTCACCCACTTCACATCCCGCCATTCGCTCCAGCGCCTTGACCAGCGCCGAATGATCCTCCTTTGACCCGCCATTCGCCGCGCACGAGTTGAACAATTGCTGCGTCGTTGAAGTGTTGGGCAGGGCGACGCCGAGCGCTTTCGCGCCTTCAAGGGCGAGATTCAGGTCCTTCTGGTGGAGTTCGATGCGGAAGCCGGGCGCGAAAGTGCGCTTGATCATACGCTCGCCATGCACTTCCAGGATGCGCGAGTTTGCGAGCCCGCCCAGCAGCGCCTGCCTGACCTTGGCCGGGTCGGCGCCGGCTTTCGATGCAAAAACCAGCGCTTCGGCGACGGCCTCGATGGTCAGCGCGACGACGATCTGATTGGCGACCTTGGTGATCTGGCCGACGCCGTTGGGTCCGACCAAAGTGATGTTCTTGCCTATCTTCTCGAAGATAGGCCTGGCGCGTTCGAAGGCTGTTTCCTCGCCGCCGACCATGATGGTCAGCGACGCCGCCTTGGCGCCGACCTCGCCGCCCGACACCGGCGCATCGAGATAGTCGCAGCCGACATCGTTGATCTTTTTTGCGAATTCCTTGGTCTCGATCGGCGAGATCGAGCTCATGTCGATGATCAGCTTGCCTCTTGTCAGCCCGGACGCGACGCCGTTTTCGCCGAACAGCACATCGGCCACCTGCGGCGTGTCGGGAACCATGGTGATGACAATGTCCGCCGTTTTCGC
The DNA here is from genome assembly GCF_040318565.1 of Mesorhizobium sp. M1142. Classification (NCBI taxonomy): domain Bacteria; kingdom Pseudomonadati; phylum Pseudomonadota; class Alphaproteobacteria; order Hyphomicrobiales; family Phyllobacteriaceae; genus Mesorhizobium; species Mesorhizobium sp. M1142. The sequence goes on along the minus strand of NZ_JAMYMK010000017.1, from coordinate 73,469 downwards.
GACGGCGCTGTGGCCAGAGACGGTCTTCAGACCCTTGGCGACGAGATCGGCCGGCGGCTTCGAGCGATGATTGCTGGCGACGACGGTGTAGCCCGCATCGAGCAGATGCCCCGCCATCGGCGCACCCATGATGCCGAGGCCGATAAAGCCGATGGTGTCCATTGTTGTTCTCCGCTTCTTGTTAAGGCGGCGATGCGTAGCGTCTATGCCGCCGCCTGCCCGGCCAACTCCCGAAACCACCCCAGTCCGGCTTCCGTTCCGCCCTTCGGCTTGTATTCCGCCCCAACCCAACCGGAATAGCCGATGCGGTCGATGTGGCTGTACAGGAAGGGAAAATTGATCTCGCCCGTCCCCGGCTCATGACGGCCGGGATTGTCCGCAAGCTGGATATGCGCGATGCGGTCGAGGTTTGCCTCGATGGTACGGGCGAGATCCCCCTCCATGATCTGCATGTGATAGATGTCGTATTGCAGGAACAGGTTCTTCGAGCCGACGCGGTCGATCAGCGCCAGGGCCTGATCCGAGTAATTCAGGAAGAAGCCCGGAATGTCGCGGGTGTTGATCGGCTCGATCAGCAGCCTGATGCCGGCCTGCTCCAGCTTTTCCGCCGCGAAAGCCAGGTTTTCGGCAAACACGTCTTCCAGCACGGAGCGATCGACGCCCTGCGGCGCGATGCCGGCGAGGCAATTGACCTGCTCGCAGCCGAGCGCGTGCGCATAGGTGACGACCTTGGCAATGCCTTGCCGGAACTCCGGGATGCGGTCCGGCAGGATCGCAATGCCGCGCTCGCCCTTGGCCCAGTCGCCGGCAGGCAGGTTGAACAGGACCTGCGTCAACCCGTTCTTCTTCAACCTGGCCGCGACGACATCCGGCGCATGGTCATAGGGACCGATATACTCGACGCCCTTGAAGCCCGCGCGGGCAGCGGCATCGAAGCGGTCGAGAAAGTCATGCTCGCCAAAGAGCATCGAAAGATTGGCTGAAAACCGTGGCATGGCAGTAGTTCCTCATATGCGGCTTAATCGAGCATGACGATCGCCGTGGGGGCATCTTCATGGCGCTCGGCAAGCTCCTCGAATTCGGTGATCTTGTCGATTTCGGTGCCCATTGAAACATTGGTGACGCGCTCGAGGATGAATTCGAGCACCACCGGAACCTGGTGCTGGTTCATCAGGCGCTTTGCCTCTTCGAAGGCACCGGCGAATTCCTCCGGCCTGCGCACCCGGACTGCCTTGCAGCCCATCGCCTCGGCAACCGCGACGTGATCGACGCCATAGCCAGCTTCGGCATCGCCCTGTCGATTGACGTTCTCGAAGGCCAGGCTGACTTCGAAATCCATCGAAAACCCGCGCTGCGCCTGGCGGATCAGCCCGAGATAGGCGTTGTTCACCACGACATGGATGTAGGGCAATCTGTGCTGTGCGCCGGCCGCCAGTTCCTCGATCATGAACTGGAAATCATAGTCGCCGGACAATGCCACAATTGTGCGGTCCGGATCGGCGGCGCGAACGCCGAGCGCTGCCGGCAATGTCCAGCCGAGCGGTCCGGCCTGGCCGCAATTGATCCAGTTGCGCGGCTTGTAGACATGCAGGAATTGCGCCCCGGCGATCTGCGACAGGCCGATCGTGGTGACATAGGTGGTGTCGCGGCCGAACGCCTTGTTCATCTCCTCGTAGACGCGCTGCGGCTTCAGCGGCACCTGGTCGAAGTGGGTCTTGCGCTTCATCGTCTTCTTGCGCTGCCGGCATTCGCCGGCCCAGCCCGACCAGTCGCGCAATTTTCCGGCCGTCCTCCACTCGGTGGCGACGTCGAGCAGCATCTTAAGCGCTGCACCGGCATCCGAGACGACGCCAAGGTCCGGTGCGAAGACGCGGCCGATCTGCGTCGGCTCGATATCGACGTGGATGAACTTCTTGCCCTTGGTGTAGACATCGACCGAACCGGTGTGGCGGTTGGCCCAGCGGTTGCCGATGCCGAAAACGAGATCGGCCTCGAGCATCGTCGCATTGCCGTAGCGATGCGAGGTCTGCAGTCCGCACATGCCGGCCATCAGGCGGTGGTCGTCGGGGATCGCGCCCCAGCCCATCAGCGTCGGAATGACAGGCACACCAGTGACTTCGGCGAATTCTATCAACAGGTCCGACGCATCGGCGTTGATAATGCCGCCGCCAGCGACGATCACGGGCTTTTCCGCCGCGTCGAGCATCTTCAGCGCCTTCTCCGCCTGAGCGCGCGACATTGCCGGCTTGAACGGCACCAGCGGCTCGTAGGCATCGATGTCGAACTCGATCTCCGCCAGTTGCACATCGACCGGCAGGTCGACCAGCACCGGCCCCGGCCGCGACGAGCGCATCAGATGGAACGCCTTCTGCAGCGCCATCGGCACCAGATAAGGTTCCATGACGGTGACCGCCCATTTGGCCACGGGTGCGGCGATGGCCGCGATATCGACGGCCTGAAAATCCTCCTTGTTGAGACGCGCCCGCGGCGCCTGCCCGGTGATGCAGAGGATGGGGATAGAATCGGCGGCGGCCGAATAGAGGCCGGTGATCATGTCGGTGCCGGCCGGACCCGAAGTGCCGATGCACAGACCGATATTGCCCGATCTGGCGCGGGTAAACCCTTCCGCCATATGCGAGGCCGCCTCGACGTGCCGCGCAAGGATGTGGCGGATGGTGCCCCTCGCCTTCAGCGCCGAATAGAGCGGGTTGATCGCAGCACCCGGCACGCCGAAGGCACACGAGATGCCTTCCTTTTCGAGAACGAGAACCGCTGCGTCGACTGCGCGCATCTTGGCCATGTCAGCCTCCACGGAATTGTTGATGGCTGATGATGCCAGTGCGTCGATTATTTTTCAATTTTTTCAGAATATTTTTTCATTTCTAGGGAACGGCTCTTGCTGCTTGAATTGATTGGCCTTTCTGTTTTCCATAAATTAGCTTCGCCGGCGGATGAAAAACTTTTTCATTGCTTGTTGGGCGAACAGAGCGGAGAATGGCCTGATGGAAACCACCGAAAAACGTCAGCGCGGCCGGCCGCGCGCTTTCAACGGGCCGTCCGAGGCCGCCTCGGTGCAGTCGCTGGACCGGGCGCTGCGCATCCTGGCAATCGTCGCCGATGGCAGCGGCCTGTCGTTGAGCGAGATCGCCGCCGGTTCCGGCCTGCCGGCATCCACCGCCTACCGCATGCTGACGACGCTGGAGAACCATGGCATGGTCGAGTTCGAAGGCACCGACCAGCTGTGGTCGATCGGCGTCGAGACCTATCGCATGGGCGCAGCGTTCCTGCGCCGCCGCAAGCTGGTCGACCGCGCCCGTATCGTCATGCAGGAATTGATGGAGAAGACCGGCGAGACCGCCAATCTCGGCGTCGCCGAGGACGATTGCGTGGTCTTCGTCAGCCAGGTCGAGACGCACCAGGCGATCCGCGCCTTCTTCCGGCCGGGCACGCGAAGTTCCTTTCATGCCTCGGGCATCGGCAAGGCGGTGCTGGCGCATCTCGAGCCGGAGCGCGTTGCCACCATACTGCGCCAGGCCGGGCTGGAGCGCTTCACCGAAAACACGTTGTCCGACATCTCGGCGCTCGCCCGCGATCTGGTGACGATCAAGCTGCGCGGCTGGTCGGTCGATGACGAGGAGCGGCATCCAGGTATGCGCTGTGTCGCCGCCGCCATCTTCAACGAATTCGGCGAACCGATCGGCGGCGTCTCGGTCTCCGGGCCGACGGTACGGGTCACACCGGAGCGGCTGGCCGAAATCGGCCCGCTGGTGCGCGATGCAGCAGCGCAGGTGACTAGGATGATCGGCGGCCTGCCGACCCCTCCCGGCCTTGGCAGCGAACCGAGCGCATGGCAGCGCTGACCAGCGCCGAATGGTGCGACATCTGCCAGGATGGCCAGAGCTAGCCCCCGGGCACCGCGCTCTTGGTCGACAGGTCGTAGAAATCAAGCAGCATCGCCAGCCCAACTCCGCAGGCGGTGAAGATGAGGCCGGCAATGAAGATACGATTGGCGCGTTCATAAACGCGCCGTTGTAGAGACGTTATGTCGAGCAGCAACCGCAGCGCTCGTATCTGCAGGGCAATGCCGATCAAAATCGGCACGACGGCAGCCAGGTGATAGATTTCCCATGGTATCGGGTTGGCGGCCCAATGCGTGATGAAGCCCAGCGAGAACGCCAGCAGGATGCCGACGGTGGTGATTGTGCCGTTGCGGAAAACCGTCTCGATCGGCTCTTCGTTCGGATCGTGCTCGCCCAAGCGCCCTCTCTCCCTGTTTCGGCTCGGCAGTAGATTAGGCTGTCGGGAAATCCCTGTACATCGGCAAGAGTGTTGGTGAATGCTGAAGCGGCATCCGATCTCGCCTTAAGCGATGTTCGACAGGACAGAGAGGCTGACGGAGCGCGACTTTATTCCAGCTTGGGTTCCTCGCCCCACGGAGGTGGGGAGAGGAACCCAGGTCCTAAGAGGTCGGAGGAACAACCCCTCTGCCCTGCCACTCAGACACGCAGAAAAAGGGGCAGTGGGGGTGCCCCTTCTTCCGGTTGCCTGAAACGGTCGCCTCCTCTCAAGCTGGCATAGTGGCTCTCAAAGCCGGCAGCGATGGCGATAACCGTCGTAGCCGATATAGGTGTCCGAGTACGGGTCGTAGCTCTGGTAGCGATTGAGGCAGCGCCGGACGTGCCACGAGCCGCCGTCTTCCTCGATATAGACGGTGCGCGGCTGGGCCAGCGCACTGCCGAACAGGAAGCCGCCGACGCCTGCGGCAATACCGATGCCGAGGTGCTTGTGGTTTTGATGGGCGGCCGAAGGCTGACGGGTGCCGAGCAGTGTGCTGGCGGCGACGGCGGTGGCGATGACGCCGGAAACGAGTGTGCGTGTGAACATGACGATCTCCTTGCTTCGTTGACCGAGGCGATCCATCCGCCTCTTGATGATCTGTCGTCGCGGCAAGGACAAAGGTTCGAATCTTTTTTTCGATTTTCTTGGAGCGGCTTGGTTCGCCTGGGCCGAATTCGTGCTGGCGGCGAGTTCGACCTGCAAGAGATTGGCGAGGACGTTGGCTATGGCCAATCTCCCCCTTTGCGGTACGAGCGTTCACTCGTCGGGCTCATTGTCTTTGCGGTCGCCGCGTAGCTCGAAAGCGGTGTCCCCGTCGCCCTGTTGCGTCGCCGTTTGCGGTGCTCGAATAGGCGATGGCAGTCGAGAACCACATGCACCGTCGAGATCGGTGGTCTGTGCACATCGGGATACAGCCGCGCCAACCGCTCGCGTATCTTCGGTGCACCCCATGTCGGCTTGTCCTGCTTCGGTCGCACAATCAGCTTCTCGATTTGAAACGGAAGCTAATTGGCGTGGCGATACGGTCGCCGCGAGCGGTCCGTCAGCCCCTCCAGGCCACTGTCGTTGTAGCGCGTGAGGATCTTGTAGCCGGTCTTGCGCGAGATATCGAACTCCCGGCAAAGCACCGCCATCTTCTCGCCGTCCAGCAGCCGGGCGATGAACTTCAGCCGCTCTTCCATGACGTTACACTACTTCCAGGCACCTTGCTCTCCTTGCAAAGGGCCGAAAATGTAACCCATGTCTCCGGAACGAACTGTCACCCACTCTCGGGAAGGGCACCGCAGCAGAGGACGCACACGTCAACGGAACGGTCGAACCAAGCCATCTTTCTCCGGTTGCTGTGGCGCAACTGTCACAGCATAAAATGCGATGCTGCTGATTGTTCATCACAATAATAATTTAAGAGGGGTTTTATGCGGGCGATCATTTTTACGGCGGCGAGTTTTGTGGCTGCACTCACTACTTCCGCATTTTCGGCGGATGCCGTGATGGAAGAGCCGGTAGCCACTTCTTTCAACTGGACGGGGGCCTATATTGGTCTGGAAGCCGGATATAGTTGGGCGAAATCAAAGGCTGATTATACCGCCTTTTTGGCGATTGATGCTCCGATGGACCCGAAGGGCTTCGTTGGCGGCATCTACGGAGGTTACAACTTCCAGTTACGCAATAGCGTGGTGCTCGGCATCGAAGGCGACATCAACTACGCGGATGTTCACGGGTCAACCCCAACCCTCGAGGGGGGCGTTCCGATTGCTGGCCAGAGCTTCGATGGGAAAGTTGACTGGACGGCGTCAATACGGGGTCGTGTCGGCTATAGTATCAATAGGTTTCTGCCCTACGTTACTGCGGGCGGTGCATTTGCTCACTATGATGTCGGGAACACTGCCGGCGGGGTAACAGAACATGCCTTCGACAGAACTTTGAGCGGGTGGACAGTAGGCGTCGGCGCGGATTATGCATTTACCGACAACCTTATCGGCCGTGTGGAATATCGCTACGCCGATTTCGGGACGAAGAGCGCTGGAGCCGTTCTCTTTGAGAACTACGACGTGGATCTGAAGACTAACGACCTTCGGATTGGCCTAGCCTATAAGTTCTGAATCAGATTCCTTCTTCTGTGGTTCGTTCGGCCCGTGGCGCGGACTTTTTGCGCCACAAGCACTCTCTTGGCAATGCAGATTTGGCAGGCTTCGTCAGCATAACGAATCACACGGTATCCCGTCGCTGCCCCGATTGGGCCTGCCGCCCCAAGGGCGTTCTCAAGATACCACCGTGCTTCGCCGCAAGAGGTGATTTGCGAACACGTTAACCGCGGCGACAGGATCAAGCCTGCGCGAGCACCGTCGGCCAGATGATCATTAGCGAGAATTGGCTTCGGTGCTCGGCACGACGCTTCGCATTTCGATTGTGTACCCCCCGCGCAATGACGAGCCACTCACGGACAAACGTGACAGTGCCGTCACCAAAACCGATCACCAATTGCCTCATAGTCCCTGTCTCACGCCTTTCGCATATCGCCCGCTTCCTTTGACATGACCAAACCTGGTGAGAAGCGGTGTTCACAGGCCACGGCCTTTAGCTCGGTCGCCTGGATGTAGGCCCAAGGCAGCAGGTCATCGATCTGCCTGTTCGGATGGCCGTTGACGATCCTGGTAAGTACGTCGGCGAGATAGTCGAGGGGCTCGACGCCATTGAGTGGTTTCGACTCCGCGATGATCCGTGCCTCGTCATCCACCGACCAATGACGCCGACCGCCGGCACCGTTGATCACCTCGAAACGCCGAGGCTGCCGCTCCGGGTCAAGCGTAAGGTCAAGTCGCAAAAGGGCGGCCGAAGCGGCCCTCTTGGGAAATTGGGGGCCTCCATCAGAGGAAAATGACCCCTTGCCGTGCCTATGGCGAGGAGTGCGCTTGAACATGATGATCTCCTGGATCTTTTGATCGAGGCGACCCATTCGCCTCTGACCCTCAGTCGGTGCGGCGCGGGAAAGGTGGAGATCAGAAGGAGCGAATAGCGAATAGCGAGCAGGGAAAGCCAGGAACGCCACGTACCACTCGCTACGTTGCTATTCGCTATTCACTATTCGCTACTCGCTCTTTTCACATCCCCGTGACATGGCGCAGCCAGAAGGCGAGCGCGATGAAGCCGATGATGGTGGTGACGCCGGTCCAGTCGACATTGGCCTTCTTCACATCTCTGATGATCTTCACCAGCAGCATCCAGGCCACGAAGATGATCGGGAGAATGATGACAAATCTGATCATGCGGCACCCCTGCTCGAAGCGATTGCACCGTTTCCATATGTAGGAAGCAATCAGGCGCTTTTCAGGATGCCCCTCGCCGACGGCCCATGTGACATGCCGGGCAAAACGGAGTTTTGTCTTTACTGGCGCAGCAAATATGTTAACCGGAGCGCCGTGCCCTTGTAGCTCAGCTGGTAGAGCAGCGGTTTTGTAAACCGAAGGTCGGCGGTTCGATCCCGTCCGGGGGCACCAGCACGGGCTTCTTGAGACCTCCGGGGCGCTTGATATCTGCTCATCCCCGATATCCACAGGCCGGGGCCGTCAGGATCGGTAGCACATCAGCTTCAACGCATATATTCCCTGGCGGAAACCATAGTTCCCTAGCGGAAAACCTAGGAGTTGTCGTTGGAGCAGAAACGCACGACCGCCCCCTTCGTCAGCGGCATGTTTGGTGGCGTTGTCGTCTTCGCCTTGGCGTTCGGCTTCCGTTTCCTGGTAAGTCCCGATCCTGATCCTGCATCAAGAGCAACCACAAGCCTTTCGGTACTGGCATTCGCCATTTGCTTCGGCGCGGCATTCCTTCGCGAGCATCGACGCCAGATTGCCGCCGCCAGAGAATTCTTAAGCCGCCCAAGATCGTATTAGGCTGAGGACTCATAAGCGAAGCGACGATCTGATGATCGCCAAAGCCATGCTCGACAAGAAGGCGCCGCTGGCACTTTCATCGGTATTGACGGGCTTTGGCGCCAGCGGCCTGGCGGAGAAACTCTACGAACATTTCAATATGCCGCAAAGGCGATAGTGAAGGCAGCTTGGAGGCAACGCCTCGCGCGGGCGAGGACAATCGCCAGCGCCGAATGTCGGAATTGGGCGCCAGCTCGGCGCATTTCATGGCGCCTCCCTCACGCCCAGGCATGAAGCTGTCCTTGTTGACTCGAGGAGTATTTGCATGCGTGGTCATTGCTTATGCGGCGCTATTGCCTTTGAAGTCGATGGCCCGGCACAGGCCTGCGTGGTCTGTCATTGTGAAAGTTGTCGGCGGCAATGTTCTGCGCCGATGACCACCTATATTGGCGTCTTGAACGGCCAATGGCGATGGCTGGGCAAGCTACCGAAGGTATTCAACTCTTCTCCCGGTGTGGAAAGAACATTTTGCGATCACTGTGGTACGCCGCTGTCCTTCCGCTCAAAGAACATGTCTGATGTCATGCATTTTTTTGCGGCGGCGATGGAGGAGCCAGAAAAATTTGCACCTACGCTGCATGTCGCTTTTGAGGAGAAGCTCCCTTGGTTGAAACTCGCCGACAATCTACCGACTCGTTTTGGGCCTGACTATACGAAAGATTAGGACGGTACGTACCGGGAGCGTCGGGATCGCCAGAAAGTTCCCGTGAAATTGCCGGCTTAGCCTGAACCAGAACAGGCTCAAGCATCTCCTACCAGGAGACGCCGAGCTCATTCCTGTCTTGCTTTTTGCTGGGCCATAGGTTCGTCCCGCCTCCCGACGGCCACTTAACAGCATTCGATTAAATTGCTCCAGTGTATATTAGCACTCGCTCAATTAAGCGCGCCGACAATGCCCGTGCGGCGGGCCAAAAACCAAAGGTGTTGTCATGCGTAGTGATTTCGCCGCGGCGCGCGAGCTTTTGGAGTGCGCACAAAACCGCCTCTGCGGCGCGGATGAAACGAGCCAACGCGTCAACCAGGCCCTCGACGCGCTGATTGAAGAAATAGCCATCGCGGAATTCCGCAAGGCGCCACTGACGGTCGTGCCGTTTCCGCGAGCGCGCCCGCCTAAGCATGTCCGATAGAGCGCTGATCGCCCGCGTTGACGAAGAGCCGGCAACTAGTGTTTCCGCAATCGCTCGTTCGAGCGGTCGTTGAACCGCCAACCCGTTAACCGTAAGCTTGCCGGCAGCGGTGCTCTGAAACCCGGAGCTGATCCATGTCACGCTGTGGAGATGTCTACGAGAACAAGGTGACCGGCGAATATGCGGTCATCCTGCGTGGCACCGAAGACCGCGGCCAGGGACCTGGCATCGCTCATCTGACCGCCCGACCGGGAGCCGCAGTGGTGGGCGAGCACTACCACCCGAACCTGACGGAGCGGTTTGCCGTCCTCGGCGGCCGGCTCGACGCTCGCATGGCCGGGAAGACTTTGTCCCTGGGGCCCGGCCAATCCGCCACGGTCGAAGCAGGCGTCGCACATGATTGGTGGAACAGCAGCAAAACCGAAGAAGCGCATGTGCTGGTCGAAGTCGACCGGGCGCCAGGTGCAGACAATGTCGACCCGAACCGTTTCGAGCTGCTGATCGGCATGCTCTTCGGCCTGGCCAATGCCGGCAAGGTGGACAGAAAAGGCAGGCCTTCGCCGCTTCAGGCAGCGGTCATCGCCAGGGAATTTGCCGACGTGATCGTCTTCACGCACCCGCCACCTGCTATTCAGCGAGTGGCGCTGGGGATCCTGGCGCCACTCGGCCATCTGCTTGGCTATCGCGCGATCGACCCCGGCTACTGCAAGCCGCACGGGCATGTCACGCCGGCGCCTGAAATCCTCGCTCGAGCAGGCCTACAGGCCGGGTGATCCGGGTCGATGCAGCGCGCCCGGCATTTTTTGTCGGCTGCCATACATAGGGCTCGCGGCAAGCTCAGGAAGCACTCGCGACCCGACCGGATATCGCGGCCCGGTCGAACGTGTTTCTCACCCTGACCGACTTGTAGACGTAGGCGACCCAGATCCCGGTCAGGACAAAAGAAACTGCGGGCATTACCAGCGCATCCCCTGCAAGCACCAAGCTCACAGGAGCGCTCATAACCGCTGAGATCCATGTCGTGTCCAGAATAAATACGATTGGTATTGCAAACCATTGATACAGGAACAGCTGCTTGAAACGGGAACTCCGCCGGAGCATTGCAACGAACACAACCAGCTGGAGCACCAGAAACGCCAGCAACAGGGCGACCTCGCCGTAGACCGCCAAGGCGCCGTTGGGGAGCGTCATTAGCTGTCGATAGCCCCCGCTCGAAGAGAACAGCTCAGCCAGCGTGCGGAAAGGTGCCAAGCACTGTCCAATCGCCAGCAGCATAAGCCAGCCTCCAAAACCGACGAGAGCCGAAGGATCCTGTAATGGCTTTGCGGCTGACCGAACGGCAAAGAAAACGGGCACGCCGATCAGCAGCAGCAGTATAGCCCAATGCCAGATGGAAATCCGCATCCAATCCCTCCCTTTATGCCCGTTAAGGTTGTAGCAGATTTCAATCTCAACTCAAGAGGCAATATCGAGTGGAGCGCTGCTTGCAAGATCCGTCAACACTATATTTCTGGCACGACACTTTCCGGCAGGATGCCATGTCGCGAACTCTGATCGTCGTTGGTCTCAGCATAGTCGCCATAGGCCTGCTGTGGCCTTGGTTGGCCCGCTCCGGCCTTGGCAGGCTGCCCGGCGATATCGTGATCGAGCGTGAGAACTTCAGGCTTTATGTCCCTATCACCACGGCGATACTGGTCAGCATCGTGCTCTCGGCCATTCTATGGCTGATCAACCGTTAGGCGATACTCCGGCTGCGGCGATTTGTGTTGCTGGTCCTACTCGCCCTTGATCGTCTTACACCCCAATCGCCGCCACCAATATCCGGTTCTGCCTGCGTATCGCCGTGCGCAATTCTGCAATCCTCGCCTCCTCGCGCTTCACGAACTCGATGAACATCATGTTCATGTTGTTGAAGATGAGTTCGCCGAGTGCGGGACCATCGATGTCGCGGCGCACCAGGCCGAGCGCCTGTAGCCTGGCGATCAGCGCGCGAATCTGCTCGGTCAGTGCCCGGTCGAGCGCCGTGTAGGCCTGGCCGAACGGGCTGTCCGGCAGTTGCGTCGAGATCGCCATCGCCTGCCGCCACATCTCCTTGCTGAGATAATGCAGCGAATGTTCGATATAGATGCCGAGCAGCGTATCGAGAGCGTCGCCGACATTGGCTGGCGGGTTGGCGACGACGCCGCGCCCGGCATTCAGCACCTCGTTGACCTCCATCGAAACGATCGCGCCGAGGATGTCGCCCTTGTTCTGGTAGTAGTTGTAGATCGTGCCGACCGAGACTTCGGCCTGCGCGGCGATAGTTTCGATCTTAGCGCCTTCATAGCCGGCATCGCGGAAAAGCGCCGCCGCCGCCTCGATGATGCGGCGGTGCCGATCCGCCTTCTGCCTTGCCCGCAATCCGCTCATAGCGGCTGTTTGCCACAAAAACAGAATTGACTCAATTTTAGAATTGGTTCAATTTTTTGCTACAAGCCAAAAAGGCAAGGGAGAACACTCGATGTCCGTCAATCCAAAGACCCCCAATCCAACCGTCAGGAATCCGCTTTCTTTTCTGAAGAGCTATCTCCAAGGCGCGTGCGCCGCCGCAGCACTGCTGCTGGCGGCTGGCAGCCTCGCTCAGGCGCAGGACCTCAACGCGCTGATCTGGTGCGATCACGCCGATCCGGCGCTGTTGCAGCCGTTCGAGGAGGCGAACGGCGTCAAGGTCAATGTCAAGGAGTTCGAAGGCACCGGCGCCGGCCTGGCCATCGTCGAACAGTCGCAGCCGGGCGACTGGGACGTGATGGTGATCGACAGCATCGACATACCGCGGGGCGTCGAAAAAGGCCTGTTCGAACCGCTACCGGAAGATAAGCTGCCGTTGGCCGATCTGTTTCCGCAGGTGAAGATGGATAGCTCCACCGTCGTCGACGGCAAGCGTTACGGCATCACCGAAAAGTTCGGCTACAACACGATCGGCTACAACAAGACCAAGGTCGACCCGGCCGACATGCAGTCGCTTGCCGCGCTGACCGGCGACAAATACAAGGGCAAGATCGCCATCTACGATTATTACCTGCCGGTCATCGGCATGGCCGCACTGGCGATCGGTAAGAAGACTGCGGAACTGACCGAAGCTGACCTTCCCGCCATCAAGGAAGAGCTGCTCAAAATGAAGGCCAACGCCAAGCTGGTCGGCGAAGTGACCGCCAGCCAGACGGCGCTGGCGACAGGCGAGGTCGACATACTGGTCGGCGGCGGCGAATGGGTGACGGCTGGGCTGGCCAAGGAAAACCCTGCCCTCGACTTCTCTATTCCGAAAGAAGGCGCGGTGCTGTGGTCGCAGTCGCTGGCAATGTTCAAGGATTCCAAGAACAAGGATCTGGCGCTTAAATTCATCCAGTACATTATGAGCCCCGAAGGGCAGGCGCGGCTCGCCACCTCGTCCTGCTATTGGGGCATGCCGGCCAACAGCAAGGCGGCCCTGAGCGACGAGCAGAAGAAGATCCTGCGCTTCGACGAGCAGCCGGAATTCCTCGCCCGCGCCCAGGCCTATCCGGCGCCGAATGCCGATCTCGACAAGAAGATGCAGGACGTCTGGACCGAAATGCTGCAGGCGCAATGACCGGCTGCCGGTCGTGAACGCCGCCAACAGCGGGCGCGCCCTGCCCTGGGCGCTGGTCACGCCGGCGCTCGGCTGGACGTTGCTGTTCTTCGTGCTGCCCTTCGTCGCCATGGCGGTATCTAGCCTGACGGCGCACGAAGGCGGCGGCTTCACGCTGTCCAACTACAGCCAATTCTTTGCCAATCAGTCCTACTGGCAGGCGATGGTGAACTCGCTACAGGTCACAGCGATCGTCACCATTATCTCGGTGCTGCTTGCCTATCCCTTTGCCTGGATTCTGGCCGAACAGGTGCCGGAGCGCTGGCAGCGGCTGGCGCTGATGCTGGCGGTGCTGCCCTTCTGGACCTCCTATGTCGTGCGCTCCTATTCGTGGCTGCTGGTGCTGGCACAGAACGGCGTCGTCAACCGCGCGTTGACCGGCTCCGGCCTGTTCGGCGAACCGCTGCAACTCGCCAATACGCGTTTGGCCACCATCACCGGCTTCGTGCATTTCTTCGTCATGCTGTTGACGCTGACGATCTTCGCCAATCTGAAGCAGCTCAGCCCCAGCTACCGCAAGGCCGCCGCCGACCTCGGCGCCGGGCCGCTGCGGACTTTCCTGCATGTCGTTCTGCCGCTGACCTTGCCTGGCATCATGGTCGGTGCCTTCCTCACCTTTGTGCTGTGCATCGGCGACTACATCACGCCGCAGATCCTCGGCGGCAACAACGAGCTTTTGATGCCGCAGCTCGTCATGATGCAGATCGGCCGGCGCGGCGACTTTCCGCTCGCCTCGGCGCTGTCGATCATCCTGATGGCGGTGGTCACCATCGCCTACCTCGCCTGCGCCCGCTGGCTGAAGATCGAGCGGGCCTGACCATGCGCGCTTTCATCCGCCTCGTCTCCGGCCTTTACGCCATCGCAATCTACGGCTTCATATTTCTGCCGGTCGTCGTTCTGGTGCTGTTTTCGCTGCAGGCAACCTCGTTTCCGATCCCGCCCTTCACCGGGCCGTCGCTGCGCTGGTACGAGGCCGTGCTCGCCGACACGCGGCTGACTTCGGCGCTGGTCAATTCGCTGCTGGTGGCGGTCGTCTCCTCGGCTGTCGCCGTCACGCTCGGCTTTCTCTCCGCCTGGGGTTTTGCGCGCTTCGCCTTGCCGGGCTCGGGCCTGATGCGCGGGCTGATCACCTTGCCCTTGACCGTCAGCTATCTCATCATCGGCATGGGGCTGCTGGTGCTGTTCAACTGGACCGGCATACCGAAATCGCTACTTGCCGCCGGCATCGGCCATGTCGTGATCAACCTGCCGCTCTGCTTTGCCATCATCTACAGCCAGATGGGCGACCACCAGATCAATATCGAGCGCGCCGCGCGCGATCTCGGCGCCGCCGAATGGAAGGTGCTGCTTTTGATTACCGTACCCGTTATGGCGCCGGCGATCTTCGCCGGCTTCTTCCTGTCGATGACCTTCTCCTGGGACGAATTCGTCATCTCGTTCCTGCTGACGCGCTTCGACACGACGCTGCCGGTCGAGATCTGGAACCTGCTGCGCTCCGGCCTCAATCCCAAGACCAACGCCGTCGGCTCGCTGGTCTTCGCCGTCTCCATCGTACTGGTGGTATTGTTCGAGCTGATGCTGTTGCGGAGGAAGCCGGCATGAGTGCGCCACTGGTCGATATAAGCTCGGTCTCGCATCGCTTCGGCCAGCTCACCGTGCTGAAGAACGTCTCGCTGACGATCGAGCCGGGCAGCTACACGATCCTGCTCGGGCCATCCGGCTCCGGCAAGACGACGCTTCTGTCCATCCTCGGCGGCTTCGTCACACCGAGCGAAGGCAAGGTGCTGATCCGCGGCGAGGACTGCACCGCAGTGCCACCGGCGAAGCGGCCGACGACGACCGTGTTCCAGGATTATGCGCTGTTCCCGCACATGAGCGTCGGCAGCAACGTCGGCTTCGGTCTGCGCATGCAGGGTGTCGATGGCGCAACCCGGGCAGCAAGGGCACGCGAGGCGCTGGCGCTGGTTGGCCTCGCCACCGCCTTCGACAAGAAGCCGCATCAGCTTTCCGGCGGCCAGCGGCAGCGCGTGGCGCTGGCGCGCGCCCTGGTGGTCGAGCCGGCGGTGCTGTTGCTCGACGAGCCGCTCGGCGCGCTCGACCTGAAATTGCGCCGGCAGATGCAGGACGAGTTGAAGGCGATCCAGAAACGCGTCGGCACCGCCTTCATCCACGTCACCCACGACCAGGAAGAGGCGATGGCGCTGGCCGATCATTGCGTGGTGATGAATGACGGGCGCATCGAGGACGAAGGACCGCCCGAGCGTGTCTATGCACGGCCGGCGACGCGCTTTTCCGCGACCTTCATGGGCGAAAGCACGCTGATATCGGGAACGGTGACGGAGGCGAAGAGCGGCAAGCTCACCGTCACCACGAAGCTTGGGTCGCTCTCCGTGCCTGGCACATTGCCGGCCGGCTCGACCGTTGCGCTGGCCGTCCGGCCGGAGCATCTTATCCTCGGCGCAACCAGTGGCGGCGTGGCGCTTGGCACGGTCAAGGTGAGCGATGTCGTCTTTCAGGGCAGCTTCAAGCGTGTTCTGGGGACCTCCGCGACCGACCCGGCGCTGCATTTCATCGCCAAGGTTCCCTCGGCATCGGCCGTCCAGCCGGGCGACGTGGTCGCGGTATCGTGCGATGCTGGCGACATCATCCTGCTTGCGGACTGAACATGAGCACGCTTCCAACCATCGACGCCGGCCACTGGTACGAAACGATCCGCATGGGAGATGACGTGACGCTGATCCACGAGCCGTGGATCAAGCCGTTCTTCCGCTGCAACATCTGGCATGTGCGCGGCCGCGACAGCGATCTTCTGTTCGACACCGGCCTCGGCCATTTCAGCTTGCGGCGCCACGTGCCGCTGCTGACGGAGCGCAAGCTCACCTGCGTGGCCAGCCACACGCATTTCGACCATATCGGCTGCCATCACGAATTTCCCGACCGCTGCGTGCACCCGGCCGAGGCCGGGATCCTCGCCGACCCGCGCAACGAATGGACGGTTGCCGACCGCTATGCCACCGACGAGATGTTCGACGGCATGCCGCAAGGCTGGGACACGAAGCGCTACCGGATCCTGCCCGCACCGGCCGACCGGTTGCTCGAGCAAGGCGATATCCTCGATCTCGGCGACCGTGCCTTCGAGGTGATCCACACGCCCGGTCATTCACCCGGCGGCGTTGCGCTCTACGAAAACAGGACGGGCATCCTGTTTTCCGGCGACATCATCTATGACGGCCCGCTGATCGACGACGTCTATCACTCCGATATCGACGACTATGTCGAAACGCTGCTGCGCCTGCGCGATTTCGATGTCTCGGTCGTGCATGGCGGCCATTTCCCGAGCTTCGGGAGAGTCCGCTATCGCCAGCTTGTCGACGAGTATCTCGCGCAAAAGCGCCAGGCCGGCTGTCATCTGCTCGCCCGTTAAGGACCAGCGTAGTAACGTCAAAGCGCCCTTTGCGGACAGGGTGTCCCCGCCGCGTCGCCGCAGCGTGAGGCGGTGGGCTGCGGTCTAAAACTCTTCTCTTCCGACTGGCGCACCAGTTCCGCGAAAGCCAGGGCAAAACTTGCCAGCATCAGGAAGACGATAATCAAGCGTGCCAGCGGCAATAGATCGGCCTCGACTGGTTAGCCCCCACGCCGCCCGTCCGCTGCCGGCTAACATGATCGATCCGGCTTTACGAGGGCTTAAGGCGGGCCTTAACCATCACATCATTTTGTCCTCCGACACGATGCGCGAGTGCGCCATGTTCGGCCGCCATATCAAGACACCTCCCGCCCTTTGCAGAAATGCCCACCCATGCTAACCCGGCGCTGGCGCGGCCCAGCAACCGGTCGCCGCCAATCGGTCGCCAAACGGTCGTCGCCAATCGGTTGTCGTTGAGAGCCATGAGCAAAACCGCCAACCGTTTCGCCTTCGTCTCATCCGGTACAGCCGACGCCAATGCGGCGCTGGAAAGCCTTTCTGCGCGTTACGGCCAGGCATCCGTCGAAGAAGCCGGGATCGTCGTGGCGCTCGGCGGCGACGGCTTTCTGCTGCAGACCCTGCGTGAGACGATGAGCACGGGAAAGAAGGTCTACGGCATGAACCGTGGCACCATCGGTTTCCTGATGAACGAATACCGCGCCAGCGGCTTGACCGGGCGCATCGCGGCGGCCATTGCCGAAACGATCCGCCCGCTGGAGATGCAGGCAGTTACGGCGGAGGGCGAGACGATTTCGGCGCTGGCGATCAACGAGGTCGCGCTTTGGCGCCAGTCCTACCAGACCGCCAAGATCCGCATCACCGTGGATGGGCAAGAGCGGCTGGAGGAATTGCACTGCGACGGCGTGATGATTGCGACGCCGGCCGGCTCGACCGCATACAATCTGTCCGCGCACGGGCCGATCCTGCCGCTCGACGCTCCGCTGCTGGCGCTGACTCCGGTCAGCCCGTTTCGTCCGCGCCGCTGGCGCGGCGCGCTGCTCTCCAACAAGGCGAGTGTGCGTTTCGACATTCTGGAGCCGGAAAAGCGGCCGGTGAACGCCGCCGCCGACCACACCGAGGTCAAGGCGGTGACGACGGTCACGGTAAGGGAATCGCCGACGGCAACGGCGACGCTGCTGTTCGATCCCAACCATTCGTGGAACGAGCGCATTCTCGCCGAACAGTTCAGGTATTAAACGACAAAAGTAAAACCCGGCACGAGGCCGGGTCCAGTGCAACACAAAGTCTCGCCGCAACCGATCCTTACGATTAGAACTTGTAGTTCAGGCCGACAACTCCGGTGTGTATCCGGACCTTTGCCTCGACATTCTCGCCGCCGTCGACCGTATAATCGCCCTTGCCTAGATCGAAATACTTGTATTCGCCCTTGAGCGACCAGTGATCATTAAAGGCATATTCCAGGCCCGCACCCAGCGTCCAGCCTGCTTTGGTCTTCGTGGTATCGTTCGTCCCGACGGGACCACTGGTGCCAATCTCTATGGTTCCATAGCCGAGACCACCGGTACCGTAAATCAGCAGCCTGTCCATCGTGTAGCCAATTCGACCCCGCAACGAACCGAGCATCTTTACATCGGACTCGCAAGTGTAGGCTGGGTTTGGGCAAGATGTGTCCCCATCGATCTTGGCGGCCGCGATATCCGCCTCGATACCATAGACTATATTTCCGCTCTGGAAATTGTAGCCGGCCTGAACGCCGCCTAGAGCACCGCTGCCATCGTGATCAGCCGTCGCCCCGTTAAGGCTATATTCCCAGTCCACCTTGCTTTTGCCGCCGCCGACATGCGCGCCTAAATAAAAGCCCGTCCAGTTGTATGTTGACGCAACCGGCAACTCCACGACGTCGGCCGCCATCGCCGGCATCAAGGCAAGTGCCACAAATGCGGCAGAGAGAAGAATTTTTTTCATGATGTGGCCCCTCGACTAAGAAAAATGGATGAATCATTCGTGTCAAGGTTTCTGCTCCAACTCAAATCCTAAATGCAATTTTGCCGTGCAATCGGGATGAATGCAGCAAGGCGTTGCTGATCCGCAACACTTGCGCTGGTGCGGAAAAAACTGTTGCCTTCCTGGAAAGTCGGCATCGGCGATGCGGTAACCATCGCGATTAAGGTTACGACTTCACAATCGTGCCAATGCCGCCCGTTTGTGTTGACAAATCGTGGGCTTGCGCCTACCTGCAATACCAATCTTGCAGGCGCGCGGCGCTTGCCGCGACTGCTTACGTTGCGCCCCCGAACCAGCCAAAGACCGCCAAACTTGTCCTCAGACACCCAGATCGCTCAAGAAGCGTTGACCTTCGCAGACCTCGGCCTGTCGCCGAAGGTCCTTTCCGCAGTTACCGATGCCGGCTACACCGAGCCGACGCCGATCCAGGCTGGTGCTATCCCGCACGCCTTGCTCGGCAAGGACGTGCTAGGCATTGCCCAGACCGGCACCGGCAAGACGGCGTCCTTTGTCCTGCCGATGCTCACCCGGCTGGAAAAGGGCCGCGCCCGCGCCCGCATGCCGCGCACGCTGATCCTCGAGCCGACGCGCGAGCTCGCCGCGCAGGTCGAGGAAAACTTCGTCAAATACGGCAAGAACCACAAGCTCAACATCGCGCTGCTGATCGGCGGCGTGTCCTTCGACGAGCAGGACAAGAAGCTCGAGCGCGGCGCCGACGTGCTGATCGCGACGCCAGGCCGCCTGCTCGACCATCGCGAACGCGGCAAGCTCCTGCTCAACGGCGTCGAGATCCTCGTCATCGACGAGGCCGACCGCATGCTCGACATGGGCTTTATCCCCGATATCGAGCGCATCTGCGAAATGATCCCGTTCACCAGGCAAACGCTGTTCTTCTCGGCGACGATGCCACCGGAAATCACCAAGCTCACCGAGAAATTCCTGCACGCGCCGGTGCGCGTCGAAGTGTCGAAGGCAGCGTCGGCCGCCACCAACATCACCCAGCGGCTGGTGAAATCCGGGCCAAAACCCTGGGACAAGCGCGAGACGCTGCGCAATCTGATGAAGGCCGAGGATGCCGAGCTGAAGAACGCCATTATCTTCTGCAACCGCAAGATCGAAGTGTCGGAGCTGTTCCGCTCACTACTGAAATATGATTTCGACGCCGGCGCTCTGCACGGCGACATGGACCAGCGCGCGCGCATGCAGATGCTGGCCAATTTCCGTGACGGCAAGCTGCGCTACCTCGTCGCTTCGGACGTCGCGGCGCGCGGCCTCGACATTCCCGACGTCAGCCATGTCTTCAACTACGACGTGCCGATCCACGCCGAGGATTATGTCCACCGCATCGGCCGCACCGGCCGCGCCGGACGCTCGGGCAAATCCTTCACCATCGCGACCAAATCGGACACCAAATACATCGACGCCATCGAACGGCTGATCGGCACCAAGATCGAGTGGCATGACGGCGACCTGTCGACAGTCGTCGCCAGCGAGGGCGGCGAGGACGAGGCCCCGCGCCGTGGCCGTGGTGCGCCACGCCGCGCCGGGCGCAAGGACGACGCCAAGGACAGGGGCGAGCGCAAGCCGCGTGAACGCCACGCCAAGCGCAGCGAAGAAGCAGAGCCGGGAGCGGTTAGCGAGGAACAGCCGGTCGTGGCCGAAGCCGCAGTCGCCGACATCGACGAGCGGCGTACCCGCAAAGAGGCGATCCGCTCGGAAAACAGCGAGCGCCAGGCTTCACCTGAACGCAAGGCTTCGCCCGATCGCAACGAACGGCGCGCGCCGGAACGGGGCGACACCAGGCCGCAGCGCGAGCGCCCTGCCCGCCAGCGCCAGGAAGACAATGACGCGACCGTCGGCTTCGGCGACGACATGCCGGCCTTCATGCGGATCGTCGCCAAGGTCTGACACGGCTCGCGCGCGGCCCCGCCGACGAAGCACCCTCTTTTGAGAAGTACTGCTCTCGGTAATCTTGTGGCGTTGCTGCGAGGCGGTCGATTTGGTGCTGCCGGCAATCCGTATGCCGCTAGGCTCGCTATGTAGCTAAAGATCCCTGAGTTCCAGGCGGGATGCCAACAGGTCCAGAAAAGCGCGGACTTTGGCCGAGGATGATCTGCCTTCCGGCCACACGGCGTGTATCGGCACCGGCACTGGCTCGAATTCGGTCAGAGCCAGTTCCAGGCGGCCGTCGTCCACCAAGTGTTTTACCTGCCAAAGCGGCGAGTAGCCCAATCCCAATCCGTGAATCGCGGCTGCATAGATCGATATCATCAAATTTGACCGGAAGGTGCCCGCGACCTTCACTGGCCGGGGCTTGCCTTCAATCTGAAACATCCATTCGCCTGCGCGGCCCTCGACGGTTCGTACGATGCATTCATGCTCACGCAATTCGAGCGGATGGGCCGGTCGGCCGTGTTGCTGGAAGTAGGCAGGTGCGCCGAACACCACGCGCCGCAGCGCGCCCAGGCGCTTCGCACGTAAATTGGAATCCGGCAAATTGCCGATTCTTACCGCCAGATCGAGACCCTCGGCATCGAGATCTACAAATTCATCGGAAAGCTTGAGGTCAACCTCGACCCGGGGATATGTCCGCATGTAGTCGGCGATAACCGGCACGAGGAAGTCCGGGCCGAACAGAACAGGGGCACTCACACGCAGGATGCCCGATGGCTCCGACCGTCGATTGGCCGCCTGAAGCCTGGCTTCGTTAATTTCCTCGACGGCGGGTTTGATGCGCTGGAAAAAGGCCGCTCCGGCTTCGCTCGGCGTCGAGCGGCGTGTCGTCCTGTGCAGAAGCTCGACGCCGATTGATTCCTCCAATGTCGCCAGGGACCGACTGACCGACTGCAGCGAGCGGTTCAGCCGGCGTGCGGCAGCCGTCAGGCTGCCATGCTCGACAATGGCAATGAAGGCTTCGAAATCATCTATCCGGCTCATCGCTAGTTTCTCCCGAAAATCGGGAGAAACTATCGCAAACTCGATCAATTGTAACGCAGTTCGCTAGATTTTATGTTCCTGCACAGGCCGAAAGGCAGACCCGAGCGAAGGAGATCGTCATGCGAACACCCAGTCCAACCGTCCTGGTCGTAGGCGCCGCAGGCCGCGTTGCCGGTTTGGTGGTGCCTGAACTCGTCGGCCGCAATGCCAGGATTCGGGCGCTTGTTCGTGACGCCGCGAGTGCCGAAAAAGCCCGGAAAGCCGGCGCATCCGAGATCGCGATCGGAGATCTGCGCAACCATCAGAGCCTTGAGCAGGCCGTGAAAGGTGTCGACGGTGTCTTTCACATCGGACCGGCCTTTGCTCCCGACGAAGCCGCCATGGGGGTTGCCATGGTTGAGGCGGCGGCGCGAGCAGGCGTTCGGAAATTCGTTTTTTCGTCGGTGATCCAGCCCACCAACACGAGGCTGGAAAACCATGCAAGCAAGGTACCCGTCGAAGCTGCCCTCTATTCGACGAACATGGAATACACCGTTCTGCACCCGGCCAATTTCATGCAGAATATCGCGGCGGCCTGGCCCTCTGTCGTCGAGCATGGCGTTTTCGCCGAGCCGTTTCCAAAGACGGCGAAGCTCGCCCGCGTCGACTACCGCGATGTCGCTGAAGTGGCAGCGATCGCACTGACCGAAGCGCGTTTGTCCTATGCGACCCTCGAGCTGTGCGCCGACGGTATGCACAGCCGCGAAGAAGTCGTCGCCATGATGAGCGAAGAGCTTGGCCGGCCGGTTTCGGCGGGCGAGCCGACATTTCAGGACTGGGCGGCGAAGGCCCGCCTTCCCTATACCGACCGGCAGTTGCAGATGCTGGCCAAAGTACACAGCTACTACGCCAAATACGGCCTCGGCGGGAACAGCCTGACGTTGCGTGCCGTGCTTGGCCGCGAGCCGCGTTCGCTGCGAAGCTTCATTCGAGAATTGGCGCTGCAGACGGCATATGCCGCCTGATCGTCCTCACAATAACGCCTACGCATATTTTCTGATTAGGAGACTTCGATGCAAGCATCACCGGACCAAGCCTTCAAATTGAGAAAGCTGCCGCCCTCCTACGGCGCGGTGGTGATGCCGTTGGTTCTTTCGATTCTGATGTCGTCGATTGTCTCGGCGGTTTCGACGGCAATCGGCGCAGGCTGGACGAACGGGTTTATAGCGGCCTGGAGCTATGCATGGGGCGCTTCATGGCTTGTCGCGTTTCCCAGTCTGCTGATTGTGCTTCCGATCGTGCGCCGGATCGTTGCCGCGATTGTCGATCAACCGGCCCGGTCCTGACATCACGAATGAAGGGTGCCGGCGGCCATAGGGCCGGCATAGCCATTAGAGCGGCCCCTTGCGAGGCCGCTCTAGGTTTGTGCGCTTGCCTCAGGTAAGCGGCGACAGTTGGATCTCGACGCGGCGGTTCTGAGCCCGGCCGGCAGCGGTCGCGTTGGAGGCGATCGGACGCGTCTTGCCGAAGCCGGTGACGGCGAAGCGGCGGGAATCGACGCCCTGTCCGGACAGATAGTTGGCGACCGCCAAAGCACGGCGCTGCGACAGGTCGAAATTGTGCTCGTCGCTGCCGGTCGAGTCGGTGTGGCCGAACACGTCGACCGTGGTCTGGCGGAACTTTTTCAGCACAAGGGCCACTGAATTCAGCACCGGATAGAAACCGGCCTTCACCGCGTCCTGGTCGACGTTGAAGGTAATGTCGGACGGCATATTGAGGATGATCTGGTCGCCGGTGCGTGTGACGCTGACGCCGGTGCCCTGAAGCTGTCGGCGCAGTTCGGCCTCGTTCTGGTCCATGGTGGCACCGATGGCACCGCCGGCAAGCGCGCCGATGCCCGCGCCGATCAGCGCGTTGCGGCGGTCGTTACCGCCGGCTAGCATGCCGAGCCCGGCACCCGCCAAAGCACCGAGACCGGCGCCGGCAGCGGTGTTGGAAACCTTCTGTTCCCCGGTGTAGGGATCGGTGGTGCATGCGCTCACGAGCACAGCCGTCGCCACGACGGCGAGCACAATCTTTTTCATATGGTGGTCCCTCTCCATTCCACGGCCGCGCAACGGCGCACCGCATCAGCCCTTCCAGCGACTTGTAACATGAAATGCGGCGAAAAGCGGACCAGCAAAAGCCGTTGCCGCGGCTTTTCCCGGCCCAATTCCACACGCCTGCGGCGGCTCGTGCGACCACCGCAATTCGACCGGCTACCAGAGATTCTTGCCGTCGATGACCACCACTTCGACCGTGTCGAGATCGAAATCGTCGAACAGCCGCGAGTTCACGCTGATCTTGGGATTGTCGAAATTCGGCTCGCCTGTCGACCAGTCCGGCGTCTCGGTGAAGGTGCCACAGCCGCAGGTGGCGCAAAAACCGTGTTTTATGGTTTTCGATCCCCACTGGTAGAACGAAACATTCTCCGGCGGGCTGGTGAGTCTGAATTGCGATGGGGTGTAATAGGCCCACAACGAACCGCGTTTCGAACAGAAGGAACAGGTGCATCGCGTCACCGTCTGCGGCGCTTGCGAAACCTCGAACGTCGTCGCCTTGCAGTGGCAGCTTGCCTTGATGGTCATGAATTGGTCCCTCACAATGCCGCCGCCCCGTACGGCAAAGGCAGCATAAAGAAACGCTCCTGACAACTGCCAGTCAGCAGGCCTGTGAGCCTGCGATGCACAGGTTAACAGTGCTGGAGTGCCGATCGAAGGCTCATCGAGCCAACGCCGCCGCACACCCTCGGGTCACCCCGTCGGCAAGCTTTGGGCGTCATGCGCTAATAGGACGATGGCGGCACGAACAGGCAGATGGTCTTTCCGTCATTGGCACCGGCAACGGAGCACCAATGATATTCGCCGTCGGGCGAATTCTTGATCCGCTTGTCGCTATAGGCCACCACCTCCCCGGTTCCTTTGATGACATAGCCCTCCGGACGTTCGCTGATCGATGTCTGAGAGACCTCGCGGCAATCATAGCCCGAGCAGCAAGAGAACGGATAGCTCCAGCCTTGCGGCATGGCCGCGGTCGGTTTGGCATCATGCGCCAGAGCAGGCGCCGCAAATGGAATGGCGGCAGCAATCAAAACCACTGCCGCGACAAGTGAATTCAGGAGTCGGCGCGCCGTGCGGGCGACTGAGGCCGGTCTGGTTGTGAGAGCAGGCATGAGCGCAGTTCCTATCAACGGTTGTCAAGCATCTCGCTTGCCCGTTCCCGGAACGTGTCTTCCCAGTGGCCGGATCGTCAGGTCGCAGATACGCCGCGTCCGGCCATAAATGCTTTTTTCCTCCCCAGCGCATGAATGCTGGGCTGATTCCTTGGTTGGCGCAAGCAATTGCTGTCGCAACCGGACGCCGACCTCTGCAGTCGGAACCAACCTGCCGCCCTGATTGACGAAACCTGGTCAAGCCCGGCAACGGGATCGCCAATAACGGGATTTGGCTCGCGCTGGTTCCAGGCTTGGCACCGGCGGCCCGAGACATCCGCGTCAAAAGCGGAAATCGATTTTGAAGAATCCGATGAAAAACAAAGTTGTAGAACGACAGGTAAGTGCGAATTGAGAGCTCGTCACTCTCGCGCGATGGCCGTAACGCTCGCGTGATGAACCCACATTCCTGCCGGATTGGTGCCCGGCGCCTCAGTCGATATCGGCCACCGTTTCGCCGGCGCCACCTTCGATCCGCTGCGACAGCGAGGCTTCCATGAAATCGTCGAGGTCGCCGTCGAGCACGCTCGACGGGCTGGTGCTCTCGACGCCGGTGCGCAGATCTTTCACCAGCTGATAGGGCTGCAGCACGTAGGACCGTATTTGGTGGCCCCAGCCAATATCGCTCTTCGAGGCTTCGGTGGCGTTCGCCACCGCTTCGCGCTTCTTCAGCTCTTCCTCGTAAAGCCGCGAGCGCAGCATTTCCCAGGCCTTGGCCTTGTTCTTGTGCTGGGAGCGCTCGGCCTGGCAGGCAACCGCGATGCCGGTGGCGAGATGGGTTATGCGCACCGCCGAATCGGTGGTGTTGACGTGCTGGCCGCCCGATCCCGACGACCGATAGGTGTCGATACGGACGTCGGATTCTGAAACGTCGATGTCGATCGTATCGTCGATGACGGGATAGACCCAGACGCTGGCGAAGGAGGTGTGGCGGCGCGCATTGCTGTCATAGGGAGAAATCCGCACGAGACGATGCACGCCCGATTCCGTCTTCAGCCAGCCATAGGCGTTGTGGCCCTTGATCAGCAGCGTGGCGGACTTGATGCCGGCTTCTTCGCCGTCATGCACTTCAAGCACCTCGACCTTGAAGCGCCGGCGCTCGGCCCAGCGCGTATACATGCGCAGAAGCATCGAGGCCCAGTCCTGGCTTTCGGTGCCGCCGGCACCGGCATGGATTTCCAGATAGGTATCGTTGGCATCAGCCTCGCCCGACAGCAGCGTTTCGATCTGGCGCGCCTTGGCCTCGCCGCGCATCGAGCGGATCGCCGCTTCGGCCTCCGCGATGACGCCCTCGTCGCCCTCTTCCTCGCCAAGCTCGATGAGGCCGATATTGTCTTCCAGGGCCTGGGTGAGGCCTTTGACCGCGGCAATGCCTTCCTCGAGGCCCTGACGCTCGCGCATCAGCTTTTGCGCTTCCAACGGCTCGTTCCAGAGGCTCGAATCCTCGGCACGGACGTTCAGGTACTCAAGCCGCTTTATGGCTTGGTCCCAGTCAAAGATGCCTCCTCAGCAGGGTGATTGCCTGCCTGATCTCGTCGACAATGTTTTGCGTTTCCGCGCGCATGGCTGGCTGTTCTGTCCTGTTGCTGGATGGCGGTTTGGTGGCGCGATACATAGGGACGGCACGGTCTCCTGTAAAGCGCCGGCCCCTTTATGTACCGGCCTCTGTAAAGCGGAATGGACCGGCTCGACCATCATAGTCAAGCCGGTCCGACCCGATGCAGCGATTATCAGTAGAGCCCGCCGCCGCCCGACTGGATGGCCTGGTTGGCCTGCGGCGACAGCGCCCCGCCGGTGGCGTTGGAGCCGTCCGCACCCATGCCGATCACCCAATAGCTGTCGGCGGGACCGGTACCCGGCTTGAAGGCTTCGATGATGGTTCCGGCGTCGCCCGCGTTGGCTCGCATGCCGGTCTTGCGATTGATCGCAATCAGCTTCATGCCTTCCGGAACCTTGAAGTCGACATTGGGCGTGCCGTCCAGCGCCACGCGCATGAAATCCTTGAAGATCGGCGCGGCAAGGCCGCCGCCGGTCGCGCCCTTGCCAAGGCCTTTCGGCTGATCGTAGCCCATATAAAGGCCGACAACGAGGTTCGGCGTATAGCCGATGAACCAGGCATCCTTTTCGTCGTTGGTCGTTCCGGTCTTGCCGGCGATGTGACGGCCGAGCTCGTTGATGGTGGCGCCGGTGCCGCGTTGCACGACGCCCTCCATCATCGATGTGATCTGGTAGGCGGTCATCGGATCGAGCACCTGCTCGGAATTGTCGACCAGCTCCGGCTCTGGCTGGTTCTGCCACTCGGCGGCGTTGCAGTTCGAGCAGCCGCGTTCGTCCTGCCTAAAGACGGTCTTGCCGTAGCGGTCCTGGATGCGGTCGATCAGCGACGGCTTGATCGACTTGCCGCCATTGGCCATGATCGAATAGGCCGACACCATGCGCATCACCGTCGTCTCGCCTGATCCAAGCGCCATCGGCAGATACGGCGCCAGATGGTCGTAGACGCCGAAACGCTCGGCATACTCCACGACCAGCTTCATGCCCATGTCGTTGGCAAGCCGCACCGTCATCAGATTGCGCGATTTCTCGATGCCGGAGCGCAAGGTCGCCGGGCCGGCAACCGTTCCGTCGTAATTCTTGGGCGTCCAGGTCGTGTTGCCGCTCTGGATGGTGATCGGCCCGTCCATGATCACGGAGGCGGGCGTATAGCCATTGTCGAGGGCGGCCGAATAGACGATCGGCTTGAACGACGATCCGGGCTGGCGCATGGCCTGCGTCGCCCGGTTGAACTCCGACTGCGCGTAGGAGAAACCGCCGACCATGGCCAGGACGCGTCCGGTATGCGGATCCATTGCGATCAGGCCGCCTTCCACTTCGGGAACCTGGCGCAAGCTGTAGCTGTTGTCCGAGCCCTCGTTCTTCTGCACAAAAATCACGTCGCCCGGCTTCAGCACGTCGGCCGGCGACTTCGCCTTGACGGTCCTGCCATCGACGACGTGGCGCATGGCGAAGCTCATGTCTTCCTTGCTGACGGTGCCTTCGACGCGGTCCTTGACGATTTCACCGGAGATCTGGCGCGTCGGCTGCAGGCCGATGGACAGGCCGGTGGCAGAGCTGTCGAGCACGACGGCGAGCGACCATTCCGGCACGTCCTCCAATCGCTTGACGTTGCCCAGCGGCACGCCCCAGTCGCCGGAAATGTCAATGCTCGTGACCGGCCCGCGGTAGCCGCGCAACGTGTCGAACTTCATGAGACCGTTCTGCATGGCCTTGCGGGCAATCAGCTGCATCTTCGGATCGAGCGTCGTGCGGACGGAAAGGCCGCCTTCGTAGAGCGCATTCTCGCCATAGCGCGCGATGATCTGGCGACGCACTTCCTCGGTGAAATACTCCCCGGCGAAGAGATAGTTGCCGGTGCGGCGCGGCGTGACGCCGAGCGGCTCGGCCTTGGCCTTCTCGCCTTCTTCATGCGTGACGTAGCCGTTCTCGACCATCTGGTCGATGACCCAGTTGCGGCGCTCCAAGGCGCGATCGGCATGCTTGAAGGGATGGTAGTTGTTCGGCCCCTTTGGCAGGGAGGCGAGATAGGCGGCTTCGGCCACGGTGAGCTCATTCACCGATTTGTCGAAATAGGTGAGTGCAGCACCGGCGACGCCATAGGCGCCGAAGCCGAAGAAAATCTCGTTGAGATAGAGCTCGAGAATGCGATCCTTCGAATAGGCCTGCTCGATGCGGAAGGCGAGGATCATCTCCTTGATCTTACGCTCGTAGGTCTGATCCGAAGACAACAGGAAGTTTTTTGCCACCTGCTGGGTAATCGTCGAGGCGCCGACCTGGCGCTTTCCCGAGCCAACATTCTGCAGGTTGACGACAATGGCGCGGCCAAGGCCGGTCACGTCGATGCCGGGGTGATTGTAAAAATTCTTGTCCTCGGCCGACAGGAAGGCCGCCTTGACACGATCCGGGATCGCCTGAATCGGCAGATAAAGCCGCCGCTCACGCGCATATTCGGCCATCAGCGCGCCATCCGACGCGTGGATGCGGGTCGTCACCGGCGGCTCGTATTTGGCCAGCACCTCATAATCGGGCAGGTCCTTCGACAAATGGCCGATATAGATCGCCACGCCCGCCGCGACCAAAAGGGCCAGCGTCGTGCCGATGCCGAAGAAATAGCCAATGAGACGAATCATACCCGCTCCAGTCCTTGGTTCGGGAATTTCCTAAACGAAGCCGCCCTTCACGCAAGCTTTCGGGACGATCCCAAACCGTAATCGCAAAATCCATGTCGCGACCATGTGGGCAAAATACGGCGGCGCGGGATTTCGGTTTCGAATGCCGGAAATAAAAGCACAGGGTGTTGTCGCCGTGCAACGCTGCTTCAGGTTGTGGGCGCCGGTGGGCATTTCAGCCTCCGGCCCCCGTTCCGCTTCTGGCCGAAGCAAACAGGGCAACGGCATTGGTTATGCTCTGGGTCGCCTTGTTGCGCCAATCGGCGCTGAGCAACTGCGCTTCGTCCTTGGCGTTCGACAGATAGCCGAGTTCGACCAGCACGGATGGAACGTCCGGCGCCTTCAGCACCTTGAAGCCGGCAGAACGCTGCGGGTTGTTGATCAGACCGACGCTGGTGGAAAGCTGGCCGACGAGAGTATGGGCGAAGCTCATCGAAAAATTATGCGTCTCGCGGCGGATCAGGTCGATCAGGATATCGGTCACTTCCTTGCTGTCGTCCTTGATCTCCATGCCGGCGAACTGGTCGGAAAGATTTTCACGGTCGGCAAGCGCCTGCGCCTCGGGATCGGAAGCCTTGTCGGACACGGTGTAGACGGTTGCACCGCGAATGCCCTTGAGGCTGATCGTGTCCGCATGGATCGAGATGAGCAGGTCGGCCTCATGCTGGCGGGCAATGCGCACGCGGTCGTCGAGCCGCAGGAACTCGTCCGTTTCGCGCGTCAGGAACACGTCGTATTTGCCGCTGGCGGCGAGCTTGTCGCGCAGTTCCATGGCAAAGGCGAGCGTCACGTTCTTTTCGACCGTACCGTTCAGGCCCTCGGCACCGCCGTCGATGCCGCCATGGCCGGGATCGACGACGACGGTGAAACGATGGCCCGGATTGGAGACCGGCCCGGTACCGACCCTGCCGGCCTTGTCGGCGGAGACCGTCGAGCCGGTCGTCAGCGCCTGATTGGCGAGCGCTGCGTCGAATTCTCGCTGCGACGCTGCCGACATGTCGATGGCGATGCGGTAGCCGTTGCCGTCACCGTTCTTGAGCACGTCGAGATTGTCGACGGCGAACGGTCCCTTGCCGGTGAGAATCAGCCGCGATTTCCCCTCGCCGAGCTCGCCGTAACGCACGGCGCGGACAAGCCCGCGCGGCTTTACGTCCTTGGCATTGAGGGCGAATCTCGTGGCCGGCAGATCGATGACCAGGCGATCGGGGCCGCGCAGCAGGAACCATTTGATGTCGGGCTCGCGGTCGAAATTGATGACGATGCGCATCTTGGTGGCATCGCCGGCCATCTTGTAGCTTGTGGCAGCAAGCGGTGCGTCGGCAGCACGCGAAAGCGGCGAAAAGACCAGGCAAGCCAGGATCAGCGACAGCAGGCAGGCGGTGCGGAAGAACCAGCCTCCATGATGACGGCCCTTGTCTGCGAAGCTTGCCAGTCCCATCTTTCTACCAGTCGCTCCCGTTTTGGCGTCATGCCCGACCGCTTGTCGAAGGGCCCTGTTGCTTGTCAAAGTGCCGGCAGGCCGCGAACTCGATTAACGATTGGTATCCAGAGAAGGTTAACCAAGCCTTTTCATGGAAGGCTTGGGACCTGTGCTTCCGCTGCGGAACGGCTTTTTGCCGGCATCGGGAATCGGGGTTGCCTTCCAACCCGCCAAATCATAAAAGCGATGGTGGATCACTGCAATCCTGGAACCGTCCTCCTCCGCAGCTTCCTGCTACAGGTCAGACGCAAGACGGCTCCTTTCGCTTCAGGCGAAGAAGGCATCGGTGATCGCGACGATTTTCGCAGGCGTGCTCCCGTGGCGGGGGAATCGCCTGC
This sequence comes from Mesorhizobium sp. M1142, assembly GCF_040318565.1. Taxonomy (NCBI): domain Bacteria; kingdom Pseudomonadati; phylum Pseudomonadota; class Alphaproteobacteria; order Hyphomicrobiales; family Phyllobacteriaceae; genus Mesorhizobium; species Mesorhizobium sp. M1142. Next base: position 42,791 of record NZ_JAMYMK010000017.1, on the reverse strand, counting down.
GTGAGCAAAACGGCCGGGATTGTCCCGTGCCGGCTCTGTATGAGCAAACAAGCTGGTCCGGTTTTTCCCGGGCTTTGGTTCAAAAGGTTCTGCTGGTGACGATGGCTTCAAGCGCAATCATGGAAAGGTCCGCAACAAACCGCGCCACTATGGCTGCGGGCGGCACCGCCATGGCGCTCAGGCAGCGGCCGGCGGACGTTCAATTGTCCGGCACTCATGTTCCAGGTCCACGGCAGCGGGCATTGTCCCGCAAGCTGCGGCCGACGGCTGCCGGGAGGAAACGAAATAATGCCCAACAAAATGCTGATAGACGCCTCCCACCCGGAGGAAACACGCGTTGTCGTCGTTCGCGGTAACCGAATTGAAGAATTCGACTTTGAATCCCAGGACAAGAAGCAGCTCAAAGGAAATATCTATCTCGCCCGCGTAACGCGCGTCGAACCTTCCCTCCAGGCAGCCTTTGTCGAATATGGCGGCAACCGTCACGGTTTCCTCGCCTTCAGTGAAATACATCCCGACTACTACCAGATTCCGGTCGCCGACCGTCAGGCGCTGCTGCGTGCGGAAGCACAGGAAGCCCAGGACGAAGAGGACGAGGAAGCCGCCGAAGGCGAGGACCGCCAGAGCCGCGACCGTGGCAAGCGCGGACGCCGGCGCGGCGGCAAGAGCCGTGACCGCGGCGAGCACAGGCACGAGGCAGGCGCGTCCGACGGCGAGAACGGCGAAGGTGCCGTCGCAGAAAAGCTGGATGCCGCTACCGACAATGGCGAAACCATGTCCGACGTTACTGGACAGAGCGAGGGTGCCGCCGGACAGAGCGATGAGGTCGCCGATCGCGGCGAGACCGAGCCGTCCGAAGGCGGTTCCAGTTCCATCGCTGCCAGCGTCGATGCCGACGTAATCTCGGAAGCCGTCCCGCAAGTCGAGACAAGCGAAGCCGAGGCGGGCGGGGCCGAGACCAGCGGCGAAGCAACCTCCGAGGACAATGATCGCGGCATGCTGGAAGAGGTGCAATCCTCGCATTCGGACGATCACGAGGTCGAATCGGTCGGCGCCGAAGACGCGCTGGAAGAAGTGCGCAACCGCCGCAAGCCGGTGCGCCGCCAGTACAAGATCCAGGAAGTGATCAAGCGCCGGCAGATCCTGCTGGTGCAGGTCGTCAAAGAAGAGCGCGGCAACAAGGGCGCGGCGCTGACCACCTATCTGTCGCTGGCCGGCCGCTATTCGGTGCTGATGCCGAACACGGCGCGCGGCGGCGGCATTTCGCGCAAGATCACCAATGCGCAGGACCGCAAGCGGCTGAAGGAAGTGGTCGCCGATCTCGAAGTGCCGCAGGGCATGGGTGTCATCCTGCGTACGGCCGGCGAAAGCCGCACCAAGGCAGAGATCAAGCGCGACTACGAATATTTGATGCGGCTTTGGGAAAACGTCCGCAATCTGACGCTGCAATCCACGGCCCCTGCCCTGGTTTACGAGGAAGGCAGCCTGATCAAGCGTTCGGTGCGCGACCTTTACAACAAGGATATCGACGAGATCCTGGTTTCCGGCGAAGAAGGCTACCGCGAGGCCAAGGACTTCATGCGCATGCTGATGCCGAGCCACGCCAAGGTGGTTCAGCCGTTCCGCGACACGACGCCGATCTTTGTGCGCAACGGCATCGAAGCGCAGCTCGACCGCATGCTGCAGCCGCAGGTGACGCTGAAGAGCGGCGGCTACATCATCATCAACCAGACGGAAGCGCTGGTCGCCATCGACGTCAATTCGGGCCGTTCCACCAAGGAGCACTCGATCGAGGACACCGCACTTCACACCAATCTGGAAGCTGCCGAGGAAGTCGCGCGGCAATTGAGGCTGCGCGATCTCGCCGGCCTCATCGTCATCGACTTCATCGACATGGAGGAGAACCGCAACAACCGCTCCGTCGAGAAGCGGCTGAAGGATCACCTGAAGAACGATCGTGCCCGCATCCAGGTCGGCCGCATCTCGCATTTCGGCCTGATGGAGATGTCGCGCCAGCGCATCCGTGCCAGCGTGCTGGAATCGACGATGAAGCCTTGCCCGCATTGCGGCGGCACCGGCCATGTGCGCTCCGATTCGTCGGTCGCGCTGATGGTGGTACGGGCAATCGAGGAATTCCTGCTCAAGGATTCGCGCAGCCACATCACGGTGCGGACGCCGGCAGCGACCGCACTCTATGTGCTCAATCACAAGCGCGGCACGCTGGTGGAATTCGAGCACCGCTTCGGTGTGACCATCACCATCGAAGCCGATGATACGGTCGGTGCACAACACTATGCCATCTTCCGCGGTGCGCTGGCCGAAAAGCCGGAAGGCTTCGTCGAGGCGCGCACCTTCCCGGCCTATGTCGAGCCGGCAGAACCCGAGGACGAGATCGTCCTCGAGGAGGAAGACGAGGCACCGGTGCAGGCCGAGCAGCCACGCCCTGCCCAGCAGCCGCAGCAGCCAAGGTCCGGCGAGGACGGCGAAGGTCGCGATCGCAAGCGCCGCAAGCGCCGCAGACGGCGCGGCGGCAAGGATCGTGAACACGGGGATCGTGAACACGGGGATCGTGACCACCGGGACCGCGAACATGGCGCTGCTGTGGAAGGTGCTTCCGTTTCGGCGCCGACAGAGGATGCCTTGGTAGTCGACGGCGTCCAAGCCGCCGAAGCGGAACGTGAAGCGCCGGCCGGTGTTGCCGAAGCGGCGGAAGCGGCGGACGACGGTCACGGCAAGAAGCGCCGGCGCGGCAAGCGCGGCGGCAAGCGCAATCGCCGTGAAGACGGCGAGGACAGCGTCGAAGCCGGCGCCGGCGAGCCAGCCGCCATGACGGAAGGTGCCGTGTCGGAAGCAGAGCCCGTGACCGGCGAGCAGGAAGGTGCCCCGCCGGCCGAAGAGCTTGCGGTGCTTGCTCCGGCGAACGACGACATGCCGAGCGCCGAAAAGCCGAAGAAGCCGCGCCGCGCCGCCAAGCCGAAGAAGGTTGCGGCGGAAGCAGTTGCCCAGATTGCGGGCGCCGAGACATCGGCTGCCGAGGCCGCCTCCCTGGCTTCCGGCGAGACCCCCGCGCCGGTGTCGCCGGAGACCGAAGTGGCGGCTGCCGAGGAAACGCCGAAGGTCCGGCCGTCGCGGCGCAAGCCCGTACCGGTGGATGCTCCGGTCGTGCCGGTCGTCTCCTCGATCGTCGCCGACGAGGCAAAGACCGAGGAAGCAAAGACCGAGGACAAGCCAAAGCGTGCCGGCTGGTGGCAGCGGAAGGGCTTTTTCTAAGCCTTTCCGTGCATTAGCCAGACTTTCTGATTAGAAAAGTCCCGCGTCGCCGATCGGCCGCGCGGGATTTTTTTTGCCCCAATTGCAGGCGACGACACTAGGGTGCGAAGATCGACCAGTTCATTATCTTCGCCAGTTTTTCCAGCGCGGTCGAGCCCAGCCTGGAATTGCCGTTGGCATTGAGGCCAGGCGACCAGACGGCAAGCGAGGCGACGCCCGGCACGATTCCCAATATGCCGCCGCCAACGCCGCTCTTGCCGGGAATGCCGACGCGGAAAGCGAAGTCGCCGGAGCCGTCATAGTGGCCGCAGGTCAGCATCATCGCGCCGATGCGGCGCGCGCGCTCGGCCGAGACGACGGAATGCCCGGTCGCCGGGTTCTTGCCGCCATTGGCGAGGAAGCGGCCGGCCAGGGCCAGTTGCCGGCAGCTCATGGCGATAGCGCAATGGTGAAAGTAAACGCCCAGCGCCAGTTCCGGCGCATGGTGGAGATTGCCGAACGATTTCATGTAATTGGCGAGCGCGAAATTGCGAAAGCCGGTGGCGCGTTCGGACGCCGCGACCTCGCGGTCGACGATAATCGTGTCGTCATCGGCCAGGAACTGGATGAAGCGCAGGATCTCGCCGATCGCCTCGCGCGGCTGATGGCCGGCAAGCAGGATGTCTGAGACCACGATGGCGCCGGCATTGATGAATGGATTGCGCGGAATGCCGTTCTCGTGCTCGAGCTGGACGATCGAGTTGAACGGATTGCCCGAAGGTTCGCGCCCAACCCGCTGCCACAGCGCGTCGCCGACATTGCCGAGCGCCAGCGTCAGCGTGAACACCTTTGAGATGCTCTGGATTGAAAACGCCTCGTCGGCGTCACCCGCGGTCAGCACGCGGCCGTCATTGGTCACCGCGGCGATGCCGAATTTTTTCGGATCGATCTCGCCGAGCTGGGGAATATAGCTGGCGACGTCGCCGCGATCGGTACGCTCCGCCATTTCGGTGGCGACCTCGCGCAAGGCCTGTTCAAGCTGGGGCGCCTGTTCAAGTTGAGACGCCTGTTCAAGCTCCGGCATCGTCGCCCCCGCTACTTCAGCCAGCGTTCGATGCGCGCCATCGCCTCGACCATGTCGTCGTGGCTACCGGCGTAGGAAAAGCGCATCGTGCGATGGCCCTGCAGCGGATCGAAATCGCGGCCGGGCGTCGCTGCCACATGCGCCTCGGCCAGCATCCGGCGCGCAAACGCCATGCTGTCATTGGTGTGCCTGGTGACGTCGCAGAAGGCGTAGAACGCGCCGTCCATGGGCGCGGCCAAAGCAAAGCCGAGCTCCGGCAGGCGTTGCATCAGGAGCTCGCGGTTCCAGGCATAGCGCGCCTTCACCGCTTCCAGCTCTGGCGTCGCCTTGAACGCCTCGATCGCGGCAATCTGGGACAGCTCGGGCGGCGAGATATAGAGGCTCTGGGCGATGCGCTCGACCGGCCGCACCAGTTCCTGCGGCAGCACCATCCAGCCGATGCGCCAGCCGGTCATGCAATAATATTTCGAGAAGGAATTGATCACCGTCACATCCGCGCCGAAAGAAAGCGCGGTCGTGTCTGGCGCCGCATAGGCCAGCCGGTGATAGATTTCGTCCGAGATTACGGCGATGCCGAGCTCTTGGGCCGTCTTGACCAGCGCCTCGAGATCGCTGGCGGGAATGACCGCGCCGGTCGGGTTGGCCGGGCTGGCGAACAGCACGCCCTTCAGAGGTTTTTCGCGATGCGCGGCTTGCAGGTGCTCGGCATGGAGGTAGGCGGCGCCGTCCAACTCGATCTCGGCGATGTCGATGCCGAGCGCGGCCATGATGTTGCGATAGGCCGGATAGCCGGGGGCGGCGATGGCGACGCGATCGCCTGGATCGAACATCGCCAGAAAAGCAAGGTTGAAGGCAGCCGACGATCCGGTGGTGACGGCTATCCGCTCGGGCGAAACGTCAAGCCCGTAATGCTCGCCATAGTGCGCCGCGATCGCCTTGCGCAGACCGGCGAGGCCCAGCGCGTCGGTATAGCCGATGCGGCCTGCTTTCAAGGCATTGGCCGCCGCTACGCGAACCCCGGCCGGCGCCGGATCGGAAGGCTGGCCGACGGCCATGGATACGACCGGCAGGCCGTTGGCTTTCAGCCGATTCGCCTCGGCCAGGATGTCCATGGCGTGGAACGGTTCGACCGCGCCGCGGCGCGAAAGCGAAACAACCATTTTTCAATCCACCACACTTGTCCGCGCGTGCCGGCCATGCTGGCCGCGCCGCACAAATGCCCGATTGGTGTGGGGATCACAAGTTCGGTAAGTTTAGGCTGCTGACTTTTCATCCTTCGCCCACTCGTCTACCAGTGGACCTGCCATGTTGAGCCGACCCAAATCGACGATCGCCAGGACAGCGCGCGCTTTCGCGACGCTTGCGCTTGCCGCGGTGGTCGCCATGGCCGGCTCGGTCGATGCATTTGCGCAGAATGTGCCGGTGGTGCGCGATGCCGAGATCGAAGCGCTGGTACGCGACTACGCGCGGCCGATCTTCAAGGCGGCCGGTCTATCGGGCGACGCCATCAACATCGTGCTGGTCAACGATCAGAGCTTCAACGCCTTTGTTGCCGGGCGCCGCATGTTCATCAATACCGGCGCGCTGATGACGGCCGAAACGCCCAACGAGATTATCGGCGTCATCGCCCACGAGGCCGGCCATATCGCCGGCGGGCATCAGCAGAAACTGCGGGAGCAACTCGAGCGTGCCAAGACGATGGCAATACTGGCGACGCTGCTTGGCGCCGGCGCCATGGTTGCCGGCGCCACCAGCAACAGCCGCGGCCTCGCTGGGGCCGGCATGGGCGTGATGGCCGGCGGCGGCGAGATGGCGCAACGCAGTATCCTAGCCTATCAGCGCACCGAAGAGATGACCGCCGACCGCTCGGCGATAGCTTATCTCAATGCTACCGGCCAGTCCGGCATGGGCATGCTGAAGACGTTCGGCCGTTTCCAGAACGCATTGTCGCTCTCTGGCGCGCAAGTCGATCCCTATCGCATCAGCCATCCGATGCCGCAGGAGCGTATCGCCAATCTCGAAGTGCTGGTGAAGCAGAGCCCTTACGTCGACAAGGTCGACCCGCCGGCACTGCAGCAGCGCCACGATATGATGCGCATCAAGATCGCCGCCTACATGCAAGGCCAGGCGGCGGCGTCACGATTGATGCGCAAGAACCCCGGCAGCCTCGCCTCGCGCTATGGCGACGCGCAGATGACCTATCTTTTCGGCAATCTTGCTTCGGCGCTCACCAAGACCAACGCGCTGATCAAGGAACAGCCGAAAAATCCGTATTTCCAGGAATTGCGCGGCGACATCCTGATGAAGGCGAACCGGCCGAAGGATGCTGCCGACGCCTATGCCAAGGCGGTCAGCCTCGATCCGGCGCGATCCGGGCTGCTGCCGGTCTCTTACGGCCAGGCGCTGATGGCCATCGGCACGGAGGATTCGCTGAAGAAGGCGGTGGCGCAGATCAACACCGGCCTCGGACGGGATCGCGAAAACGCCGACGGATACCGCTATCTGGCACAGGCTTACGGGGAACTCGGCAGCATCCCGGCCGCCGAGCTTGCAACCGCCGAAGGGCATTTCTATTCCGGCGACTACAAGAATGCGAAGATCTTCGCCATGCGGGCGCAGCAGAGCATGAAGCGGGGCGAGCCGGGCTGGCTTCGCGCGCAGGACATTATAAACTACGCACCATTAGGTAAGAAGAAGTGAACCTTTCGGACGCAGGCTGCGACACAGCCAAAGCGAGCGGACCGGAACACGGGCAAGAGGATCGAGGATCATGACCAAGGCAATTCTGCTGGGCACTACCGGAGTGGCAGCGGCTCTCGCCATGCTGGCGTTCGGCTTCGTCGCCGGCAATCCGCAGACGGCGAAGGCCGGCACGGCGCAGCTTGCCCAGACGGCGTCCTCGGGTACCAAGCTCGACCGCACCGAAGTCGAAGGCATCGTCCGCGACTATCTCCTGAAGAACCCGGAAGTGCTTCTGGAAGCACAGCAGGCACTCGAGGCCAAGCAGAAGGAAGAACAGCGCGTCGCCAGTCTCGGCGTCATCAAAGACGCCAAGGACCAGATCTTCAATTCCTCCTTTGACGGCGTTGTCGGCAATCCCAACGGCAAGGTCACTATCGTCGAATTCTATGATTATAATTGCGGCTACTGCAAACGCGCCATCGACGACATGCGCGCGCTGACCAAGGCCGATCCGGACCTGCGCTTCGTGCTCAAGGAATTCCCGATCCTCGGCCCGGATTCGCAGAAGGCGAGCGTCGTCTCGATGGCCTTCCACTTGCTGAAGCCCGAGAAATACGGCGAATTCCATAATGCGCTGCTCGGCGGCCAGGGGCGCGCCACCGAGGCGGCGGCAATCAAGGTGGCGCTGTCGCTCGGCGCCGACGAGACGACGCTGCGCGAAAAGATGAAGGACCCGAGCATCACCGAGGCCTTCTCTAAGACCTATGATCTCGCCACCAAGCTCGCCATCACCGGAACGCCGTCCTACGTGGTCGGCAACGAGGTTGTGTTCGGCGCGCTTGGCCAGGAAGTGCTGGCCGAAAAGATCGAGGCGGCGAAGGCGGCGCTCTGATTAGCGTTCGGGTTTCGATTGGGGCTGCGGGTTTCCGGCGCGGGCCGTTTTCCGGCTGTTGTGGACGGCGAAAGAACGCACTTGCGCTCTTTTCGCCAGCGTCTATGCCCATTATAGAGGGTCCGGCGCGCCGGCTTAGCCGCGCCGGGAAAGGTCGGCATTTTTTGAAAACGGTTTTCGTCCTGAACGGCCCCAATCTCAACGCGCTCGGCAAGCGCGAGCCTGGTATCTATGGCGGCAAGACGCTTGCCGCGATCGCCGACGACTGCAAGCAGGCAGGTGCCGCACTTGGGCTGGAGATCGATTTCCGCCAGTCGAACCATGAGGGCGACCTCGTCGACTGGATCCAGGAGGCCGCCGACAAGGCCGCCGCAATCGTCATCAATCCGGGCGCCTACGGCCATACCTCGATCGCCATTCACGATGCCATCCGCGCCGTCGCGCCGCTGCCGGTAGCTGAGGTGCATCTTTCCAACATCCATGCGCGGGAACCATTCCGCCACGTCTCCATGGTCGCGCCGGTCGCCGTCGGCATGATCTGCGGGTTCGGGCCGCTCGGCTACACGCTGGCGCTGCAGGCGCTGGCTGCACGCCTATGACCGGCCAACAAACAGAAGGCTCGAAAATGTCGATAAAGAAGAACGGTGTTGACCAGCAGCTGATCCGCGATCTGGCGGGCATACTGAACGACACCAACCTGACCGAGATCGAGGTCGAGCTGGGCGATCTGAAGGTGCGCGTCTCGCGGCAGGCGCCGGCCGTCCATGCTGTCGCCGCAGCGCAGCCGGCCCACGCGCCGGCAGCCGCGCAGCCCGCGGCAGCCGCCGTGCCGGCGGCGCCCGACGTGTCGAAGAACGCCGTCGCCTCGCCGATGGTCGGCACAGCCTATCTGGCGCCGTCGCCCGACGCCAAGGCGTTCATCGAGGTCGGACAGAAGGTCAAGGAAGGCCAGACGCTGCTGATCATCGAGGCGATGAAGACGATGAACCAGATCCCCTCGCCGCGCGCCGGCACGGTGACGGCGATCCTGTTCGAAGACGCGCAACCGGTCGAATATGGCATGCCGCTCGTTGTGATCGAGTAGAGCCGGGAACAGGCGAAAGATGTTCCAGAAAATCCTCATCGCCAATCGCGGCGAAATCGCCCTCAGGGTGCTGCGCGCCTGCAAGGAGCTCGGCATCCAGACGGTGGTGGTGCATTCGACCGCCGACGCCGACGCCATGCATGTGCGTCTCGCCGACGAGAGCGTCTGCATCGGCCCGCCGCCGTCGCGCGACAGCTATCTCAACATCCACCAGATCGTCGCCGCCTGCGAGATCACCGGCGCCGACGCAGTGCATCCCGGCTACGGTTTTCTGTCGGAGAACGCCAAGTTCGCCGACATCCTCGCCGCGCACAACATCACCTTCATCGGCCCGACCGGCGACCATATCCGCATTATGGGTGACAAGATCGAGGCCAAGCGCACGGCAAAGCGCCTCGGCATCCCCGTGGTGCCCGGCTCCGACGGCGCGGTCACCGAGGACAAGGAAGCCAAGCGCATTGCCGCCGCGATCGGCTACCCTGTGATCATCAAGGCGTCGGCCGGCGGCGGCGGGCGCGGCATGAAAGTGGCGCATAGCGAGGCCGACCTCGAGGTGGCGCTGCAGACGGCACGCTCGGAGGCGGGTGCGGCCTTCGGCGACGACGCCGTCTACATCGAGAAATATCTGCAGAAGCCGCGCCATATCGAAGTGCAGGTGTTCGGCGATGGCGCCGGGCGCGGCGTGCATTTCGGCGAGCGCGACTGCTCGCTGCAGCGCCGCCACCAGAAGGTCTGGGAAGAAGCGCCCTCGCCGGCGCTCAATGCCGAGGAGCGCGCGCATATTGGCGGCGTCTGCGCCAGGGCCATCGCCGATCTCGGCTATTCCGGCGCCGGCACCATCGAATTCCTCTATGAGGACGGCGAGTTCTATTTCATCGAGATGAACACGCGCCTGCAGGTCGAACATCCGGTGACCGAGGCGATCACCGGCATCGATCTCGTGCACGAGCAGATCCGCGTCGCCTCGGGCGGCGGGCTTTCGGTGCGCCAGGAGGATATCCGCTTCCACGGCCATGCCATCGAATGCCGCATCAACGCCGAGGATCCGCGCACCTTCACCCCCTCGCCAGGCACCATCACCCACTTTCACACGCCGGGCGGCCTCGGTATCCGCGTCGATTCCGGCGTCTATTCGGGCTACAAGATCCCACCCTACTACGACAGCCTGATCGGCAAGCTGATCGTGCACGGCCGCAACCGCGTCGAGTGCATGATGCGGCTGCGGCGCGCGCTCGACGAATTCGTCGTCGACGGCATCAAAACGACGCTGCCGCTGTTTCGCGACCTCGTTGGCAACGCCGACATCGCCAATGGCGACTACGACATCCACTGGCTGGAAAAATACCTGGCCGAAGGCGAGTGATACAGGGGCGAAGCGATGACCCGTCCCTACGCACCCGGTTATCGCATCCCGACCGACCTTTTGCTCAAAGCCTATGCCTCCGGCGTCTTCCCGATGGCCGAAAGCGCCAATGACCCCGAAGTATTCTGGGTGCGGCCGGAGACGCGCGGCATCATTCCGCTCGACGGGTTCCACATACCGAAAAGCCTGAGAAAGACGATCCGCAAGAACCTGTTCGAGTTCCGTATCGATTTCGACTTCGAGGCGACGATCGAGGCCTGCGCCGAAAGGCGCGAGGAACGTCGGTCGACCTGGATCAACGCGCCGATCCGCGAAGCCTATATCGAGCTGCATCGGATGGGCCATTGCCATTCGGTCGAGGCCTGGCACGACGACCGGTTGGTCGGCGGGCTCTACGGCGTATCGCTCGGCCGCGTGTTTTTCGGCGAGAGCATGTTCGCCAGGGAGACCGACGCGTCAAAGGCCTGCCTGGTTCACCTCGTCGAACGCCTGAAGGCGCGCGGCTTTGCACTGCTCGACACGCAGTTCACCACCGAGCATCTCAAACGCTTCGGCGCAATCGACGTGCCGCGCGGCAAGTACGAGAAGATGCTGGCCGAGGCGCTGAAGGGCGAGGCGGTGTTTTTTCCATAACCTGGAGAATGGTTCATCGTTTTTCACAGAATTCCGGACGGAAACCGTTCACTTTTCGTGGAATTGCTCTAGCGGCCAGTCAGCTTTTTGCTGCCGTCACAGCGGCGTCTGTGCGTGGAACATCATCTTCCAGCCATTGACGCGGTGGACATAGCCAGTGCTGACCAGCGCCGCATAGGCTTCGCCATTTTGCCGGGTCGCACGCGCCTCGTAGGTCAGCATGACGATGTCGCTGCCCGGCTCGATGATGCCCTTGAGGTCGATGTCGAGATCGCGCCAGCGGTTCTGGTCCGTGGCGGTTTCGGCCAGATCGGAATTGCTCATCACCCGCGCCATCTGCGGGAAGGCCACCAGGCATTCGGTATCGGCATTGGCCTTGAAGTAGTCGGCGTCGCCGCTCCAGAATCCCCTTTCGATGTCGAGAAGTTCGTTCTTGTTGGCCATCATCATGGCAACCTCCTCCGTAGAGAGGCACCAACGCTCGGGGAACGCGGCGGTTCCGCGGGGCGCGGTATCCGCCGCGCGCTGACAGATTCTAGTTGGTTTTGGGGGCGGCGGGTGCCGGCACGTCGGACTTCTGCTTGCAGCCCTTCAGCCAGATATCATAGACGGCATGCTCGACGGCGTTGATCCCGGGGCTTTCGGCAAACATCCAGCCGGTGAAGATACGGCGTATCTTCCGGTCGAGCGTGATCTCGTCGACCTCGACGAACGAATCCGTCTTCGGCTCTTCGTTTTCGGGCCGCGAATAGCAGATGCGCGGCGTCACCTGCAAAGCGCCGAACTGCACCGTCTCGTCGATATAGACATCGAAGGTGATGATCCGGCCGGTGATCTTGTCGATGCCGGCGAATTCAGCGACGGGATTGGTGAGGCGTTCGGATACTGCCGGTGCTGCAGGCGCTACCGACGCGTCCGGCGCCAATTCCTGCGCAGCGGCAAGCGCCACCATGGAAGCGAGAACGACCGCGGTTAATCCGCCCGTCAAAATTCGGCTGAACATGCTCATGCAAGGTCCGGTGATTTGCGCCCGGGTGATTCTCTTAACGCCAAGGCTAGTTGCTGCTGTCGGATCAGCAAACAGCTAAACAGTAATTGTGGCGACAAAGGACCGCCCGCGTGGGGACCGCCTCCGTGGGGGACCGCGGCCTGTCGCGGCGATCGATCACGAACCGGGCGTCCAGGCGTCGTAGTCGCCCGTCACCTGCGGACGATGCCGGTTGGTCAGCACCGACCCCTTCGGCCGATAGGCTGCGGGGCTGCCGGTGAGGTTCGGCACATGCGGCTTTTGCCAGTCGCGTGGCTTGTAGTCTTCGCTTGGCGGCGGAACGTCTACACGGTGATGGATCCAGCCATGCCAGCCGGGCGGAATCGCCGAGGCTTCCGAATAGTCGCGGTAGATGACCCAGCGGCGGGTGCGGCCTTCCGAATCGACGCCGCCCTCATAGTAGACGTTGCCGACCTCGTCCTGCCCGACCTTCTTGCCATGCCGCCAGGTGTGAAAGCGCGTTCCCAATGTCTGGCTGTTCCACCAGGTGAAAAACTGCAGAAGGAAAGTCTTCATCCAAATCCTCGTGGCAAGTCCTTGTGGCAAGTCCTCGCGGCGGCTGCGGCGCCTGTACCTGCTTATGGCGTCACGGCATTGCGAAGGCAAGGGTCTTGCCGCAACCGGCGAGCAAATGGCTGACGGAAAAGCGATACGTTCATGCTATTTTCGCGGCCGTCCGAAGCAGATGAAATAAGTTGTTGGCAACCTTACGCAGCGTTATTCTAACAGTTGATGCTTCGTTGCCTAGGACGACAAATGAGAGGGGTTTATGTCATCGCTGGCGGGCACGGCCGGTCGCGCATTGCCGCAGGTCGTTGAGGCGATCTACGATTCGATTGCCGACGTCGACCGCTGGCAGGCGACACTCGAGGCCATCTGCAATCTGGCGGAAGGCCGGCTTGCCATGCTCGCCGTCATCGACACGATCAGCAGCTCTGCGCGGTTTTCGGTATCCTGCGGCGATCCCGCAGTTCTTGAGCCGTTGAAGCATGACTACGGCTCGCAAGTACCGTTCTATGCGGCGGTTCCCAAGATGGAGATCGACGTGCCCTTCACCGTCGATTCGATCTACGCCCTGCAAGGCCCGGATACACGACAGAGATGGCTCGAAAGCCGCATCGTGCGCGAATGGGTACAACCCAACCGGCTGGACGATTTCTTCTGGGTGGCGTTGATGAAGCGGCCGACCCGGATCGGTACGCTAATGGTGGTGACCGACAAGGACAGACGCCAGATTTCCCGCGAGGATCTCGAGCTTGTCTGCCTGCTGGCGCCGCATGTGCGGCGCGCGGTGACCATCGGCGACCTGTTCGAGGCCGAGCGGCGCAAGGCCGAAATCTTCCGCTCCATCATCGAAAGCCTCGACCATCCGGTGCTGATCGTCGCCGAAGACATGACCATCATCTTCGCCAACCCGTCAGCCGAAGCGCTGCTCGCCGAAAACATTTCGGTCGCTTGCGTGCGCGGACAGCTGTCCTTCACCTATGCCAACGCCAACGCCGCGATCGGCCGTGCCGTCCAGCTCGGCACGCGCGACGAATTCGCACTCGGACCTTGCGGCATCAACATTCCCCTGGCCAAGACGGCCGTTCCGGCGGTGGCCCATGTTATGCCGCTGGCGCGGCGTGAAATCTCGGCGCGCATCTCGCAGCGCGCCGCCGCAGCGATCTTCATCGCCGCGGCCGGTTCGACACCGACCCCGGCGCTGGACGCCATTGCGGCGCTGTTCGGACTGACCGCGGCAGAAAGGCGAGTCGCCGGTCACGTTGCCGCCGGCCTGACGCGAAAGGAAATCGCCGCGGCCGGCGGCGTCTCGGACGGCACCGTCAAGTCGCAGTTGGCGACGATCTTCGACAAGACCGGCACCGGCGATCAGCGCGAGCTCGAACTCTTGATGCGCGAATTGTCACCGCCGTTGCGCTCCGGTTGATTTGCGCAGATTCTCGAACCGGCGGTGGTCCAAAGGACTCGGTCGGTAAGTTTTTCAAACCTTTGCCACCATCGTCCGCAAAATCTGGGAAACGAAACCGGCATCGTTGCAATTCGGCCAAAATCGTGGTGCGGTCGTTCGCGGTCCAGAAACGCGGCACTCTGCTCGGCTGGAAAGAAAATGGTTTCTGGCGCGGATCTCGATCTTTGACACCGACATCTACCGAGCGGCTGCTCCCCTACCTCTTTTTGCTTGGGCTGATCGTAATCGCAGTCGCTTTCCGGCCTCTGCTGCCCGTCGACGAAACGCGATATCTCAGCGTCACCTGGGAAATGTATCTGAGCGGACAGATCTTCGTCCCGACGATGAATTTCGCGCCCTATCTGCAGAAGCCGCCTCTGCTGTTTTGGCTTATCGACCTTGTCTGGAAGATTTTCGGCGCCAGCCGGCCGGCCGCGATGCTGGTCATCTTCGCCGCCTCCTCGCTCGTCATCTGGCTGACGACGGCTTTGGCAAAGACCCTGTTTCCGGGCCGCGACGACATCGTACGGCGCATCCCCTGGTTGGTTGCTGGAAGCTGCGTGTTCGTCATCTATTCGACGCTGATCCTATTCGACATGTTGCTGACGGTGTTTGTGCTCGCCGCGCTATTGTCGTTGATTGCCTTTGCCCGGAGCGGCAATCGCTGGCAGGCCGTTCTGGCCGGGCTGTTCATCGGCATGGGCGTGCTGACGAAAGGCCCGGTGGTGCTGATCCATATCGGCGCGCCCATCCTGTTCTACCCGTTCTGGCGCGACCGACGGGCGGGACTGACGACACCGAACTTCCTCGCTGGAGTGGGCTTGGCGGTGCTTGCCGCGCTGATTCCGGTGGCGATCTGGCTGGTGCCGGCGACGATCCTGACAAAGGGCAGTTTTGTCTATGATCTGGTCTGGAACCAATCGGCGGGGCGCGTCACCGGCATTTGCGCAATTCGCACGGCCGGCCGTTCTATTTCTATCTGCTGCTGCTGCCGGTCATGTTCATACCGTGGATCTTCATACCCGAGGTCTGGCGGTTGAAGCTGCGTACGCGGATACGCAGCCTGATCGAGACGAAGTCGCCGGATCTGCGCGCCTTGCGCCTGCTGTCGTTCTCGTTCGTTGCCGTGTTGCTGGCGTTCAGCGCGATATCCGGCAAGCAGCCTCACTATGTCGTGCCGATGTTGCCGTTCGTGACCATCCTGTTCGGGTATTTCATGGCGGAGATCCCGCTCGCTAGGCTGAAAAGCTCGGCCGTCGTCATGCTTGTCATTTTCGGCATCGGCCACGCGGTGGCATCGGCAACCGCGTTCAAACGCTATGACCTGACGCCGCTCGCCAACTTCATCGACGAGCGAAAGGATGCGGGCTGGGCCGTGGCTTTCGACTATCAAGGCGAAGTCGGCTTCCTGGCCCGGTTGCAAAGGCCGTTCGAAAGCACCGACAAACCGGAAGAATGGCTTGGCTCGCATCCCAGCGGCTATGTCATCGACAAGGTTTCCAAGGATCCCGGCACTGCAGGGCAAATCGCCTTCCGGCTTCGCGTCGAACGCGGTTATCTCGTCGTGCTGAAGGGACAGCATTGACGATCGTCACCGGTATGCGAGTTCGTCCCCCGCGCGGGAGATGAAGGCCTGGCTGCTTCGTGGTTCCATCGCTCGATAGAACCGGGAGGTATTCATGCGCAAGCTCATCTCGACGACGCTTTTTGCCTTATCACTCGCTGTGGCCGGCCTTGCCGCCGGTCCGGCATGGAGCTTCAAATGTCAGTCCGGAACGATCGGGCAAGGCAGTTGCTCCTGCTCCGGGACTGCCGACTGCACCGATATGCGGCATTCCAAAATGTGCAAGGGCGACCTGAACTGCGGTTCGGGCAAATGCTCCTGCACGGCCGCATTGGTAGTCGACCCCGGCCCGAACACCCCCAAGCCCAAGGTCGTCGCGCCGAAGGCGACAACCAAAGGCGTCGTGAAGCAGTAGATGTCCGATCCGAAAGGACGGCGGCTCGACGTCGCTGGGCCGGCCCGATGTTTCGCAGTTCATCCCCCGTGCGGGCGATGAACCGCCATCGAAGATGTGCTGCTGTCTAGCCGGAGGGTGGTTTCCAACGACAGAGCGAGGATACCATGTTGAAAACCTGCATGATGCTGTTCTTCTGCCTGATGGCGGCCACCGCGGCCGCCCAGCCGCCGCCTTCGGGGCCGCCGGTTCCCAGTGCGGCACTTGCCCCATGCAACGCCACACAATCGAACAGGCCCTGCAAAGCCGAACTCGGCGTGTTCCTGATCACCAACACCGTCCGCAACCTGGCGCAAGCCAAGGTCGACGCCACCAACGTACAGTTGGCCGCCCAGGGACGATCGTCACGCGCATCGATCGAATCGCTGAAGCAATGGCGGCCGTCGCGCTTTGCGACGCAGATGCTGAACCAGCCGAACAGCTGGTTTGTCAAAGTTCCTTACATCCTGACCATCAAAGTCTCGATCCCTGTGACCTCCGACCGCCACATCGGCATTCCCATAGACGTCAACGTCTTCTGCAGCGGCTGGCAGACCGATTCCAGCCAGGTCATCATCCGCTCGCAACCCGGCCCGGCGAGCTTCGAGGGCGGCAACATCCTCGAAGACGTTTTCAACGTCGGCAATTACATCGACGCGCAGGTACGCAGCTCGTTTTCGGCACCCCTGCCGGTGACGACGCCGGTTCCAAATTCGAAATGCTCGGCAATAGACGGCTCCGATGCCGGCACGCAGGCTACCGGCGATGATCTCATCTTCTGGACGGTGCCGCGGCGCAACCTGGTGGTGACGGACGCCATAGCCAAGCCGACGGTTGAAGTGACCTTCGACAGCCTCACACGCCTGCCAGCCCGCGACTTCCACAACAATGTCGTCTATGCGGAATCCGAGGCTATAAACCTCAACGTCTACGCCAATGAGGACGGCCTTCAGAAGGCGCTGACGATGCGCGAAGGCGACGTGGCTGCGCTGAACCTTCCCGCGGTACGGCTCGACGCGCGAAAATACGATTCGCTGGTCGTCATCGGCAATGTCGACCAGCCGCCGAACGATCCCAGAGACAGCGCCTTCGCAGTAGCGGCCAAGACTGCGGGATTCGGTGCCGGTTCCAGGATCATGCAGATCCCGAAGTGGTATTCGAGGCCTCCGGACCAGTTCAATCCCAAGCCTACATGGATCAGAGTTCCCGCCTATGAGCTGCACTATACGGTGCGCTATCTCAACAGCGGCGAGCTGGCCGTCGATGGTGGAACCAGTACGGTCCGGCCCCCAAAAGTCGCCGTCCCGATAAAGACGCTCATCAAGCCGAAAACGCCCTGACGCGGCCGCTCGCGGATGACGGCGGCAGTTCCCGCCATCCCCCGCGCGGCCGATGCGGCAGCGCCGGCTTCATGGCCTGATCTTGCGGGAACAAACGCGCCGCTGCGCCGCGAGCGAGCGGCGCCATCGATGGAGACGCACGATGCTGCACTTTCCCCACACCATGCCCGCCGTCCGGATCATTGCGGCAATCTCGCTGCTTGCCTTCCCGAATTTCCTGCCGCCGGTCACGATCCCGGCGAACGCGCTGCCGGTCAGCCAATCCTGCCGGATCACCACCTATTACAAGACGGCGGCAAAGGCGACGGAGGTTGGCGTGCGCTCGACGTGCCAGGGCGTTAAAAAATGGGGCGTCACCTCGAAATATTACGAGGTCGAAAAAATCGAAGCCGCCACGCCCCCGCACACGTCGGGCGGCGGCGGCAGCCTGCCTTGCGAGTTTCTCGCCGCCGGCTGCTCCAACCTGCCCGTGAAACGCAACTGAGCGCCAGGCGAACGAGCTAGCCGATCGCCTTCTCCAAAACCAGCGCCGGCAATCCTGAGGCGCCGCCGCAATCGGCCGTGTTGCCGGCGGGCGTGAACCCTCTCGAGCGGCAAAAGGCAACGGCCGGAGCATTTGCTTCCTCGACCTCGACGCGCAGCGTTCGGGCCTCCGGAAAGCTGGCCTCGATCTCGTCCAGCAGGGCCTTGCCGATGCCTTGCCTCTGCCAGGCCGGATGCACGTAAAGCTGGTTCAGCATGACGACCCCGGCATCCGTCGTGGCGGCCGCGAAAGCCATGCCACCAATGCTTTTGCCGTCGTCGGCGACCAGGAATTCCGAGTTCGGTCGTGTCAACCGCGCTTTGAGCGCGGCGATCGAATGCCATTCGTCGGTGATTTCGGTGACCCGCGCCGCGCCGTAGATGGCGTCATAGGTGGCGTGCCATGTCTCGACCAGCAATGCGCGCACCGCCGCAAGATCGCGCTCGCCGGCGGTGCGGACGAACATCCTATTCGATCCCGAGCTTGGCCTTGACCAGCTCGTTGACCACCTGCGGGTTGGCCTTACCGCCGGTCGCCTTCATCACCTGGCCGACGAACCAGCCGGCCATGGTCGGCTTGGCGCGCGCCTGTTCGACCTTGTCCGGGTTGGCTGCGATCACCTCGTCCACCGCCGTTTCGATAGCCCCGGTATCGGTGACCTGCTTCATGCCGCGGCTTTCGACCAGCTGACGCGGATCGCCGCCCTCGTTCCAGACGATCTCGAACAGATCCTTGGCGATCTTGCCGGAGATGGTGCCCTCCTTGATCAGATCGATGACCGCGCCGAGCTGATCGGGCGAAACCGGAGCATTTTCAATGCTCTTGCCGGCTCTGTTCAACGCACCCAGCAAATCGTTGATGACCCAGTTGGCGGCAAGCTTGCCATCGCGACCAGCGGCCACCTTCTCGAAATAGTCGGCGACCGCCTTTTCCGATACCAGGATCGAGGCGTCGTAGGTCGACAGGCCGAGCGAGGAGATCAGCCGTGCCTTCTTGGCGTCCGGAAGTTCAGGCAGGTCCTTTGCCAGCGCATCGACATAGGCCTGGTCGAATTCCAGCGGCAGAAGGTCGGGATCCGGGAAATAGCGATAGTCGTGCGCTTCTTCCTTGGAACGCATCGAGCGCGTTTCGCCCTTATTGGGATCGAACAGCCGCGTTTCCTGGTCGATCTTGCCGCCGTCCTCCAGGATGGCGATCTGGCGGCGCGCCTCGGAGTCGATGGCCTGGCCGATGAAGCGGATCGAGTTGACGTTCTTGATCTCGCAGCGCGTGCCGAATTCACCGCCAGGCCGGCGTACCGAGACGTTGACGTCGGCGCGCAGCGAGCCTTCGTCCATATTGCCGTCGCACGTGCCGAGGTAGCGCACGATGGTGCGCAGCTTGGTGACATAGGCCTTGGCTTCATCGGCGGAGCGCAGATCCGGCTTCGAAACGATCTCCATCAGCGCCACGCCGGAGCGGTTGAGATCGACATAGGACATCGTCGCATGCTGGTCGTGCATCGACTTGCCGGCATCCTGCTCCAGGTGCAGGCGCTCGATGCCGACCTCGATATCCTCGAACTCGCCCTGCCGGTCGGGGCCGACGGAGACGATCACCTTGCCCTCGCCGACGATCGGTTGCTTGAACTGCGAGATCTGGTAGCCCTGCGGCAGGTCGGGATAGAAATAGTTTTTCCTGTCGAAGACCGATTTGTGATTGATCTCGGCCTTCAGGCCCAGACCGGTACGGATCGCCTGCTTGACGCATTCCTCGTTGATCACCGGCAGCATGCCAGGCATCGCCGCATCGACCAGGCTGACATTGGCGTTGGGCGCGGCGCCGAAAGTGGTCGAGGCGCCGGAAAACAGCTTTGCCTGCGAGGTCACCTGCGCGTGGACCTCGAGGCCGATGATGATCTCCCAGTCGCCGGTGGCGCCGGGAACCAGGCGCTTGGCGTCGGGCGTGCGGGTATCGATGATGCTCATAAGGGCCTGCATATTGGAATTGTGGATATGCGGAACGCATATTTTGGTGTGCAACTTCGCTAGTGCAAACCGCTTCGCGAGACAAGCGCCAAGCCGCAGGCGCCGACGCGGCACAGGCCCGCAGTTGCCGCGATGGACGGCTATAGCAGCTTGAAAAATTCAAATGGCCGGCAACCCGGCCGCCGCCGCCTCATGCCGTGGCGATATAGGCCCTGATCTCCTCGGCCTCGCGCTCGACATCCTCGATGCGCCGCTTGACCACATCGCCGATCGACACGATGCCGTCGAGCAGCCCGTTCTTTTCCACCGGCAGATGGCGGAAGCGACCCTTGGTCATGATCTCCATTACCTCGTTGACGGTGTGGTTCTCATTGCAGATCTTCACCTTGGGCGTCATCGCCGAGCGGATGGCAAGGTCGAGCGCCGCGGCTCCCTCCTTGGCGAGAACCCGCACCACATCGCGCTCGGAAAGAATGCCGACGATCTTGTGATCGCCGTTGGTGATGACCAGCGCGCCGATCCTGTGTTCGGAAAGCATGCGGATGGCTTCGCTGAGCTTTTCGTTCGGCCCGAGCGTCACCACGTCGTGGCCTTTTGCCTCGAGAATTGCCTTAACAGTCATGGCGTCCTCCTCTGCATTTCCTGCCGGCTCCTGCCCTGGCCGGCTTTCCCTGGGATGAACATGGTGCGCCGCGATCGGTTGCTTTTCAAGTGCGGAGGTCTCAGCTCTCCGGCTCCTCCGTCTGCCGGGGCACCTGCTCTCGCCGATCAAAAAACCGCAGGCCGAAGAAGCCGGCAAGAAAGCCGCCAATATGGGCTTCCCAGGCGATCTGGCCGTCAATGCCGGGCGCCAGGCCGAAGAGGCCGGTCGCCAGGTTGATCACCATCCACATGGCGAGAAAGGTGACGACGCCACGCGAGCGCAGGACCGCCGCCATCGGCAAAGGCCGGCCAGCGAAGGCGGCCTTGCCCGACGAGCGGTCGATGCGGAAGCCGTAGCGCGCCGCCGCGCCCATCATGCCGGAAATCGCGCCGGAGGCGCCAACCAGCGGTGCCTCGCCAAGCGGGTGCATGGCCCAGAACAGCGCCACCGCCGCCAGTCCGGTGGCGGCGAAGAACAGGCTGAAGCGCAGCGCGCCGAAGCGGTTGGCCAACGGTGAGCCGAAGGCCGCAAGCCACACCATATTGATGGCAAGATGGGCAAAGCCGCCATGCAGGAAGGCATAGGTAAAAGGGCTTGAAAACGCGAAGAAATCCAGGTCGAAGCGACCGGAATAGCGGATCGGCACGAAGGCAGCCCGGACAAGCAGTTCGAAGTCCTGGTCTTCGGTTAGCCAATAGACCCGGATCAGATGGACCGCGACGCAGATGCCGATCACCGCCAGCACCACGGGCGGCAGGTTGAACACCGGCTCGCGGCGCTGCTCCGGTTCGCGGGCGACAGGCCCACCCTGGCCCTGCTCGATCTCCGGTGGGCTTTCTGGGTCACTCATATGGCTTGCACTCAGTCGCTGGATTGGACTTCGCGAGCATGTAGATCACGGCCAACCGAATCACAAACGGCGAATCAGCGGGCCCGAATCAAAAAAGAAGCCGTCCAAGGTTTCCCTTGAACGGCTGGTCGAGCCCCCTTGCTCCCCCTGAACTCTTGACTGAAGTGCTGCCGATCGTCGCAAAACGACCGCTTCTGGAGTGGTTTTGGTGTGCCACAGGGCTGGCAGACGCGCAACGTAAACCAGTTGTTAACCTTAACCGCCCCGACCCGTGAACAAGTATTAACGATGCTGGCACGCATCCTGCTCCGCAACGCATGTAGGTCTTCGGAGGGCGCCCTTCTGTTCACCGATGGGACATCAGAAGACAGAATGCGCGGAGCAGCATTAGCATGAACCAGACCGGATCGATCACGCTGTTCCATTATTGGAACCGGTTGCGTGACGGACGCCCTGCCCCGAAGCGCTCGGAAGTCGAACCGGCCGACATCAAGTCGCTGCTGGCCGACACGTTCATCCTGGAAAAGGACACGCGCGGCGAAGCGGTGTTCCGGCTGGCCGGCACCAGGCTTTGCGCAGTCTATGGCCGCGAACTCAAGGGGTTTTCATTCCCTTCGCTGTGGCGCGAAAAGGACCAGCGGCTGATCTCGAAGCTCACCGACGGTGTCTTCGACCTGAAATCGGCAGCCCTCATTACCTATGAGGGTTTCAGCCGCAATGGCCGCTCCAACAGGTTTGAGCTGCTCGCGTTGCCGCTCGACGGCGGGGTAGAGAGCCCGCGTTGCCTCGGCGTGATAAGCGCCGTCGAAAAGCCCTTCTGGCTGGGCGCCGACCCGGTTTCCGACGCGTTGATCGATTCGATCCGTGTCGTCGATCCCGACAAGGAGCCGATGTTCCTGAAGAACCGGCCGGCGATAGAGGTTCCCTCGCTCGCCCCGTCGGAATTCGACCCGCCTGAGACGATTTCGGCGCTCGGCCAGGCCCGCCGCATCCGTCACCTGGTCGTCTTCGACGGCGGACGCGAGGAATGATGCCCAAAGCTTAAAGCAACAGCGCCGGATTTTCCCCTTTGTTAACCTGCTTTGTTGTAGTTTTCCGCTGAAATTCCCCGCATCCATGCGCGGAATGCCGAACGGGGTATGGCAGTGATGAGGTCAGCGGCGGTCGACCATGCACCGTCCCAAGCTGAAAGGCGTAACTTTCAGCGCGTCCGCGTGAAGATTTACGGACGCTTCATGCTGGAAGACCGCACCGAACATCCCTGCCAGGTAGTCGACATGTCGCCCGGCAACGTTTCGCTGCGCACCGAGCGCGCCGGCCTGGCTGGCGAAAAGGTCATTGCCTATATCGATCATATCGGACGCATCGAGGGCGTCATTACCCGCACTTTGCAGGATGGCTTTGCGATGACCGTCATCGCGTCGGAGCGCAAGAGGGACAAGCTCGCCGCGCAACTGACCTGGCTTGCCAACAAGCACGAGCTCGACTTGCCGGAAGACCGCCGCCATGAACGCGTCGCGCCGCGCAACCCGACGAGCGTGCTGCAGCTTGCCGACGGACGCCAGTACCAGTGCCGCATCATCGACCTGTCGCTGTCGGGCGCGGCGATCGAGATCGACGTCAAGCCGGCCATCGGCGTCCAGGTGACGCTGGGCACCATGCGCGGCCAGGTGGTGCGCCATTTCGAAGATGGCATCGCCATCGAGTTCGCCGTCATCCAGCGCCCCGAAACGCTTGATACCGAATTCAGCTCACCGCGCGGCTGACGCGGAAGCGTTAGCGCCATCGGGAAGCGAGGCTGGCGACCTTCGCGCCCCCTCGTCCCGCCATCTTAGCTGTTCGAACGGGGCGACGAAGCATGGGAACGCACCCGGCTGGAATCCATAAACAATTCTATACTTAATTGCATCAAATTTTATGTTTATTCTATTGTTGTTTTACTTAATGTCTACTTCGCGCTTTTGCGTCAAATAAATCCAGCCGTGTCATTGTCTCCTCAAACGGGGAGACGGAATAATGAACAGGATGAGGGGCAAGCTGTTGCTGGCGGCAATAGCGATGCAGCTTTTCGGCTGGGGGACTGCAAACGCGGCGGAGCCGGCCTTCATACACACCGGCGGCCGCACCACACAGCCGGTCGGTCACTACGAATTGTGCCAGCAGTTTCCGCGGGAATGCAATCAGAGGACGCCTGACCAGGCACCGGTCGAGCTCACCCGCAAGCTGTGGGCGACGATCGTCAAGATCAACAATTCGGTCAACAGCAAGGTCGCGCCGCGCACCGACATGGAAATGTGGGGCAAGGAGGAAGTCTGGTCCTTTCCCAATAACGGCTTCGGCGACTGCGAGGACTATGCGCTGGAAAAGCGCCGCGAGCTGATGAGCATCGGCGTGCCGGCCGGCGATCTGCTGATGACGGTCGTGCGTCAGCGCAACGGCGACGGCCATGCTGTGCTGACCGTGCGCACCAGTCTTGGCGAGTTCATCCTCGACAATCTCCAGCCCAAGGTGCTGTCCTGGACCAATACCGGCTACACCTATCTGAAGCGCCAGTCCGACCGGAATTCCGGCGCCTGGGTGACGATCAACGACGGCCGCTCCGACGCGGTCGCCAGCGTCCGCTGAGGACGCCAATGCATGTCGCCCAAAAGCGCGTAGCGGTTGTGGGATAACGACATGCATAAAACAGAGGTTAAGTGCGTCGCATGACTTCGCGCTTTAGGAGAAACCCGGTCGAGTCCCCACCCTCCCCGTCCCCAACGACCGGGTTTAAGGAGCCGGCCCCGTCCCCGGGCCGGCTCCACCATTTCCGGCGGAACAACATCTCGATACAGTTATCTCGGCTTTGCCTCCAACTGCGCTTCGTCATCCAAGCTGTCTCACGATCGTTTGTGGGATACGAGCTGCCGTTTGCCGTCGAAACGCTGTTACTTGCCCCTGATACGGAACGTGTCGACAAAGGCGGAAAACGCCGGAGAGGGATGGCGTCGGCTTGGATAGTACAGGTGGTAACCCTGGAACGTCGGGCACCATTTGGTCAGGACTTCCTGAAGAAGGCCACTCTCAATGTGTGGCAGGACGAGTTCGCGCGGTAGATAGGCCAAGCCCACTCCGTCAAGCGCGGCCTGGATCGCCGGCCCCATGTTGTTAAGCGTCAGTTGCCCCTCGACCCGAGCACTGAACTCGCGCGCTCCTTCCCGCAATTCCCATGCATAGACCGATCCTGACGTCGGCAGCCGGTAGTTGATGCAGTTATGGTCGGTCAGCTCCTGCGGCGTCTGCGGCGGTGTCCGGTGGGCGAAGTAGCGGGGTGAGCCGACGACAGTGTAGGTCACGTCGGCTCCGATGCGCACGGCTACCATGTCCCGGGCAATGGACTCGCCCAGCCGAACACCGGCGTCGAACTGGCGCTCGACGATGTTGGTGAAGGCGTTATCAACCACCAGCTCGACATTGATATCGGGGAAGTCGCTCAGGAACTTTGGCAGCCGGGCGCGGAAGACAATGTCGACCGAATCGTCGGTGCACACCAGGCGAATGTTGCCGGACGGCCTGTCGCGCAGGACGCCGAGAGCGCTGACCTCAGCCGCGATGCCTTCGAAATGCGGTTCGATGCCTTCCTTGAGGCGTTGACCGGCCGCCGTCGGGGCCACGTCGCGCGTGGTGCGAGACAGAAGACGGACGCCAAGCCGCGACTCCAGCGACTTGATGGTGTGGCTAAGAGCCGAAGGAGTGACGCCGAGCTTGGCGGCTGCTCGGGTGAAGCTCCGCGTCCGGGTGATCTCCAGAAACGCGCGCATTTCGGCGAACTCGTCGCGTGGCATTGATGAGCCTCATTCACAACCACATCAAAATTATACCCGCTAGTCGCATTTGGCCAGCCCGACTACTTAATTCGGGAACGGACAGGAGACTGCCTTATGACCATTGAACTCGCGCTGGGCGAGGCCGCCGCTGCTGACAGCACGACGACCCCATGGTCTGCGGTGGTCTGCCTGTCGCTGCTGACCTTCCTTCTAGTCGGACTGGAGTTCCTGCCGGTGAGCCTGCTCACCCCGATCGCTCAGGATCTGGCCGTCTCCGAGGGTCAGGCCGGCCAGGCAATCGCGGTATCCGGACTCTTCGCCGTGGTTACCAGCCTCTTCGGCAACTCGCTGTTGCGAAACGTCGATCGACGGACGGTGGTTCTGCTCCATACGGCAGTGCTGGCCGCATCGAGCCTGGCGGTGGCGGTTGCTCCCAACTTCCTGGTCTTCCTGGCCGGGCGGGCGCTGGTCGGCATCGCGATCGGCGGTTTCTGGTCACTGTCGACGGCCATTCTGGCCCGCTTGGCCCCGGGACCCGACCTGCCCAAGGCCATTGCCTTGCTCCAGGGTGGCACTGCGTTCGCATTGGTGATCGCCGCGCCCGTCGGCAGCTTCCTCGGATCGCTGATCGGATGGCGGGGAACCTTTTTCGTCACTGTCCCCATCGGCCTTGCGGCGCTCGTGTGGCAGTTGGCCGTTCTCCCGAAGATGCCACCGATGGAGGCCGCCTCGGTGTCGAGCATGTTCCGCTTGCTGCGGAATCGCAGATTCGCCATCGGCATGGGCGCAACCGGGCTCGCGTTCATCGGGCAGAACGCGCTCTCGATCTACCTGCGGCCGTTTCTGGAAAACGTGACGGGCCTCGAGGTCAACACCCTCTCAATGGCTCTGTTGGGCGTCGGCCTCGGCGGCCTGGCGGGACTGTCGATCATCGGCCTCATACTCCGGCGGCACCTCACAGCCGTGCTGATCGGGCTGCCGAGTGCACTCGCGGTCTTCGCTCTACTGCTGATTGCCTTTGGACCGTTTGCACGCGCCACGGCCGGCCTGCTGGTTCTTTGGGGACTGTTCGCGACCCCGATCCCGGTGGCGTGGAACACCTGGATGACCACGCTCATCCCTGAAGACCTGGAGGCCGGGGGCGGACTCCAGGTCGCCCTGATCCAGTTCGCGATCGCGGGCGGCGCTATCGCGGGAGGCCTGCTGTTCGACGCGGCCGGCTGGTGGAGCGCCTTCCTTCTCGCCGCCGTCCTGCTCACGGGTTCGGCCTTGCTCGCCGCCTCGGCCGGCCCCCGCACCTGAACTCTTTCAATTCTTGTCTAGGAGAATCTCATGTCCGAAGGAATCGAGAACAAGGTCGTCGTCATCACCGGTGCCAGCAGTGGCCTCGGTGAAGCGACGGCACGCCATCTTGCCGCGCGAGGCGCTTCCGTGGTCCTGGGTGCACGCCGGTCACACCGCATCGACGCGCTTGTCCAGGAACTGACCGCCGCTGGGCTCAAAGCCAAGGCCGTCACTACGGACGTCACCGACGCCGGCCAGGTCCAGAACCTGGTGAACACGGCGGTCCGGGAATTCGGCCGCATCGACGTGATGCTGAACAATGCGGGCCTCATGCCGTTGGCCCCGCTCGAACGGCTCAAGATTGACGACTGGGACCGGATGATCGACGTCAACATCAAGGGCGTCCTTTACGGCATCGCGGCCGCACTTCCGTACATGAAGGAACAGCGATCGGGCCACATTATCAATGTCTCGTCCGTATACGGCCATGTGGTCGACCCGGGTGCGGCGGTCTATTGCGCCACCAAGTTCGCCGTGCGTGCGCTGTCCGAGGGTCTGCGGAAAGAGGTGAAACCCTATAACATCCGCACCACGGTGATCTCGCCGGGCGCTGTCACCACAGAGTTGCTCGAGCACATCAGCGAGAAGGATATCCAGCAGGACACCAGGGACTTCGTGAGCAAGATCGCCGTGGGGCCAGATACGTTTGCCCGCACGGTCGCCTTCGCGATCAACGAGCCCGACGACGTCGATATCAACGAGATCTTGTTCCGGCCGACCGCCCAGCCGGTTTGACTTGGAAGGGGCTATGCTTTCGGTATCCCAAGGCCGGCTCCACCATTTCTGGATCGGCTAGACCTTCTTCAGCCCAGCCCTGAATCGCCTGCCGTTGGCCACATAATGCGCGGCCGAGGCGCGCAGCCTGGCGATTGCGGCTTCGTCGAGCGTCCTGACGACGCGCGCGGGCGAGCCGACGATCAGCGAATTGTCGGGGAATTGCTTACCTTCGGTGACCAGCGCGCCGGCCCCGACCAGCGAGTTGTTACCGATCTTCGCGCCGTTCAGCACGATGGCGCCCATGCCGATCAGGCTGTTGTCGCCGATCGTGCAGCCATGCAGCAAGGCACGGTGGCCGATCGTGCAGCCTTGGCCGACGGTCAGCGGAAAGCCCGCGTCGGTGTGCATGATTGTGTGCTCCTGCACGTTTGTGTCGGCGCCGATGACGATCGGCTCGTCGTCGCCGCGGATAACGACGCCGAACCAGAAGCCGGCATTGCGGCCGATCCTGATATTGCCGATCAGCGTGGCGTTGGGCGCGATCCAGTTGCTGTCGGCGTCCTCGAAGGCGGGCGCTTTTCCGTCAATCGCGTAGATCGGCATTGCTGTCTCCAGATCGTCTCACACCGACAAGCTGCCAGACCCTAGAAGCGAAGCCGCCCAGGACGCAATGGCGATCACCACCATGCCCAGCGCCAGCGCCCAGATGGTCGCCGTACAGCCGCAGGAGATCAGCCCCAGCACCGAGATGCGACGCTCGCGCCAGGCGTCCAGCGCCTCGTTGGCGAACATCAGCGGCCCGGCGCAAGCCGTCGCCGCGAGCGAGCGCAGCATGTGCTTCGACGATACATAGGGCTGGACGAAGGCAAGCTTGCGGCCGGCGATCAGCTCCATCGCCGATCCGGCCAGGCCGCAAGCCGTCAGCCCGGCCATAAAACTGAATATGATTTGTTCGACCGGCCCCATCTTTACCCTCCGTTTACCATAAAATCGCACAGTCGCCTGCAAAAGCTGCGTAGCAAGAGCCGTGCCGCGCCGAAATGTGCCGCTCAGGCACACCCGACGGGACGGTAAACGAGGGCCGCGATGAAGCAGGCAGCCGCCACGGAGGGCCCGCAACTCAGCGTCGTCGATTCGACGCTGATGAAGCGGGTGTTTTATGCGTTCGCGACGCTGGCGCTGCTTTCCGTGGCGATCAGCCTCGGCGGCAAATGGTTCGGCCGCTCGATCGCCATGGCCGGGTACACCGACGACACCACGGTCCACAAGGTCGTCATCGGCAACAACATCATCGCCGTGCCGGCCAATGTCATCCGCTTTGCCCAGGCCCGGCGCGACGGCATCGCCTCACGGCTTGACCTCTATCTGCGCTATCCCGAGATGGACGGCTACAGCGAGGCTGCCCGCAACGACTTCAACCACACCGGACCCAGCAAGGACATCGTCTTCCTGTCGTTCGAGCCGCAGATGATGTCGCGCGACATGAGCGGCCGCTTTGCGCCGATCTACAGTGCGCTGATTGCCAAGCCGGGTACGCCCGGCCCTGGCGGCACGACGCTTTACGCCTTCAGCGAAAAATCGGGCTATCTCAACGAAGTGCTGGCGGTCGCCGACCGCCCCGGCAAGGATCCGTTCGTCGCACGCTGCCTGAGCGGCCCGAGCGCGGACGAATCGCTAGCGCCCTGCGAGCGCGACATCCTGGTCGGCGACAATCTCAGCCTCACCTACCGCTTCCCCCGGGAATTCCTGGGCGACTGGCAGGCGCTCGACGCGGCGATTTCGGGCGAGGCAGCGCGTGTGCTGAAGACCGGGCGGTAAGCAACGAAACGAGCCGTTCCGCAGGGATCCTTCGCGCCCCTCTCTGTCCTGCCGGACATCTCCACGAGGGGGTAGATCGGCCGTCATCTTGGCTTTCGCCAATCTCCAATGTTGCAGGAAGAGCGCAGCGCCGAAGCTGCCAATCTCCCCCCAAGTGGTCCCCAAGTGGGGGAGATGGCCGGCAGGCCAGAGGGAGGCGCTGTCCCGCCGGCGTCTTGCAAGGTTCCGTACCGCCGCTGCGCTTGAGGCGTAGCGGCCAGCTAAATCTCCGGCTCAGGCCAGATCGATGTCGAGGATCGCCATCGAGAAATTATAGTCCCCGTCGTCCTCGTCCTTGAAGACGATGCCGAGGAACTCGTCGCCGACATAGACCTCGGCCGAATCTTCCTTGCGCGGCCGCGCCTTCACTTCGAGTTTGGGATTCTGGAAGGTGCGCTTGAAATAAGCATCCAGCTTTCTGATCTCGTCCGGCTTCAACAGTCTTCTCCGATCGTCGCTTGCTAAAGTGCGTCGCGTCTGAAGAGATCGATGCGACGCGCTTTGAATCTTGCTTCATCCATGTCGCTATCCCAAAACCGCTGGGCACTTTTGGGCGACATGCATTGGTGAGCGCGCTTCTGGCACGTCGACAATGGCCATGTAAAGGCAAGCCGGCATAGGGGGCAGGAATTCAGCCCCTGCCCGAGCACTCAGATGTCGAAGCTGACGACGTGGTCCATCGTCTGCGATGGCAACAGCTGGTCCATCTGCCGCGACGGCTGATCGCAGCCGGTCTCGCCGACGACGCGGGCCGGCACGCCGGCAACCGTCTTGTTGTGCGGCACCGGCGACAGCACCACCGAGCCGGCCGCGATCTTCGAGCAATGGCCGATCTCGATGTTGCCGAGGATCTTGGCGCCGGCGCCGATCAGCACGCCGTAGCGGATCTTGGGGTGGCGGTCGCCGCCGGCCTTGCCGGTGCCGCCCAGCGTGACGCCGTGCAGGATCGACACGTCGTCCTCGATCACCGCCGTCTGGCCGACGACGAGGCCGGTGGCGTGGTCGAGGAAGATGCCCTTGCCGATGCGGGCGGCCGGATTGATGTCGGTCTGGAACACCGAGGACGACCGGCTCTGCAAATACAACGCGAAATCCTGGCGGCCCTGGTTCCACAGCCAATGCGCCAGCCGGTGCGTCTGGATGGCATGAAAACCCTTGAAGTAGAGCACCGGCATGATGAAGCGGTCGCAGGCCGGATCGCGGTCGTAATAGGCCTGGATGTCGACGCGCACCGTCGTCGACCAATCCTTGTCGTCGGCCGCCATTGCCTTGAATGTCTGGCGAATGAGGTCGGAGCCAATGTCCTGGTGGGCGAGGCGCTCGGCCAGCCGGTGAATGACCGCTTCTTCGAGGTTTTCCTGGTTGAGGATGGTCGAATAGAGGAACGCCGCCAGCAGCGGATCGCGGTTGACCGCTTCCATCGCTTCATCGCGGATCGAACGCCAGATCGGATCTACCGGCTGCACCATGGTGGGACGAGAAATCGTAACGCTGTTCATCTGATGTCTCCGGCCATCCAATGTCTCGGCCATCCACTGTCTCGGTTGCGGCTTGCCTATTCTCCGGCCGCACCTATAAGCCAGATCATAGCACGGGTGAACTCAATTTTCCTTAGTGCTTCGTCAAATGGATTTGGTTGGCGGAATTTCAAGCAGCCATGGAAAACGCAACCTTGATCGACGAGACCCTGAAGCGCGAGCTTTCCGCGCTCTATGAGGCCCAAGATCGCCACTACCACGACCTTGGCCATATCGAGGCGATGCTGGCGCTGGCCAATGATTACAAGGCGTTGCTGCACGATCCTGAAGCAGTCGAAGCGGCGATCTGGTTCCACGACGCGATCTACGACAGCCGCGCCAAGGACAATGAGGCGAGGAGTGCCGCACTTGCCGAGGAGAAGCTCGCCGGCCGCGCCGACGCACAACGCATCGGTCGCATCGCGGCGATGATCACTGCAACTGCCAGCCACGAATTGCCGCCCCTTGGCGATCAACATTCGGTTCGTGACGCGGCGCTGTTCCTCGACATGGACCTGGCGATCCTGGGTGCCGCGCCCGACGTGTTCGACGCCTACGAACAGGCGGTTCGCCGCGAATACCAGTGGGTCGACGAGCCGATGTGGCGGGCCGGCCGTGCCGCGGTCCTGAAGGGCTTCCGCGCGCGTCCGCATATCTTTCACAGCGAGGAATTCCGCCGGCGCTTCGAAACGCGGGCCAAGCAAAACATTGCACGCTCGCTCAGGGCGCTCGACAATCGCCCAGGCGGATCGTAGGTCGACGCGTCGCTCGCTGGCCCGCCGGAGGTTTGCCCGAAATCAGGTGAATGCGCCAAAAGTCGATGCCATTCCCCACAACATGAACACCCCAGCCGCCAGCGACGCACCATTGACCACGATGCCAGCCAGGCCGAGCACACGATTGTCGTTTGGGCGACCAACGGCCATCAACCCGAAGACCACTCCCGTAAGATGTGCCAAAGGCCCGGCCAGAAAAAATACCGCAGCGAAGAAGCCCGTCGCACTGTTCTGGAGCAGCGGAGACGCGTCGCTCGGCATTGCTATCAACGCGGTGATCGCCATCGCCCCTGCCGCTAAAGCAGCCAGCGCTAGAACAACGGACCATTCGCCGAACGTGCTTTTTGCAATGACGCCCGGCAAAGCGGCGTCGGTCCTTCCCCATTGTGCCATGATACCCCCTTGCCCTCCGTTCAGCGCATGGCGGGTTTGAACCGATCCACACGTCGCGCTTATTTACTCCTGTATCGTTGCAAAACCGCTAAGGACCCCAGCTTCAGGCGCAATGGCCGCTTTGGGAGCCGTCCATCAACGCGGATGCTCGGCATAAAACTCCAGCACGCGCTGCTTGAAGGTCTTGTCGCCGACCGCCAGCATATGGTCGCGGCCTTCGATGTGAAAAGCCCTGGCGTTGGGCATCAGAGCGGCGAGTTCATCCGGCGAGCCGCCGATGTCGTCCTTGGTGCCGACGGCGATCAGCGTCGGCTGGGCAATGCGGGCAATGTCGGCCTCGCTCAGCAATTCGCGCGAGGTGGCGATGCAGGCGGCGAGAGCCCGGCGATCACTGCGGGTCTGATCGGCGAAGGCGCGGAACGAGCGGCCGCGCGGGTCGCTGGTGCCTGCCGGATCCTCGGCCAGGAGGGCATCGGCTATCGGATCCCAGTCGCCAACGCCGTCGACCATGCCGACGCCGAGACCGCCGAAGACCAGCGTCGCCACCTTGTCCGGGTTGGAGAGCGCCAGGAACGCCGATATGCGCGCGCCCATCGAATAACCCATGACATGGGCGCGTTCGATGCCGAGATGGTTCAAAAGCGCTGCCGCGTCGGACGCCATTTTTGCCGGCGTGTAGTCGGCTTCGTCATAGCTCTTCGACGACGAGCCATGGCCGCGATTGTCGAAGGCGATCGCACGGTAGCCGGCATCGTTCAGCGTCTTGAACCAGCCGGGCGACACCCAGTTGACGTAATGGCTCGAGGCAAAGCCGTGGATCATCAGCACCGGATCGCCCTGCCCCGATGCCGGTTGGCGGTCAAGGAAAGCAAGGTCGAAACCATCATGGGAGAAGAACTGCATCGGCCGAAGATCCTGCCCGTTCGTTCAGTCGGAATCGACACTCGGCGCGTCGCCCTTGTCGGGCGGCGGCATGGCCGGCCCCGGCGCCGTGCCGATGGCCGGATGGCGCAGCAGGTCGCCGTCCTTAATGCCCTTTTTGGCGGCGGTGCCTGCCTTGAGCTCGAGCACGAAGCGCACCGGTTCGTCCGGCGAGATGATCGCCTCCGACTGCGGCTCGCCTTGCTTGATCGCCCGGATCCGGCCGTCCTGGCCGACGAAGATCAGGTCGAGCGGCATCGGCGTGTTCTTCATCCAGAAGCTCACATCCTGCGGCGCACCGAACACGAACAGCATGCCGTGATTGTCGGCCATGTGCCGGCGGAACATCAGGCCGGCCTCGCGCTCGGCGGGCGTGTCGGCAATTTCGACGGAGAAAGAACGCTCGCCGGCCTTCGTCACCGCGACCAGCGGCGCCGGGTCGACGGGAAGGATCATCGCCTTGCCGTCGGCCAAACTCGGTTGCTGAAAATAGAAGAAGGCGCTTGCGGCGACGATGAGGAAAATCCCGGCGCAGAGCGCGCCCGCCGTCAGCCGGTTCCTGTGAGCCATATGAAATCCTCGACCGGAACTAATGCGAGACCGGCAAGGTACCCATATCGGGGTGAATTTCGGCAGCCATAAGGCCTTTGTCGCCGCGTCCGAAGCGGACCAGCACCACCTGGCCCGGGCGGAGTTCGGTGATGCCGTAGCGGCGCAGCGTCTCCATGTGGACGAAAATATCCTCGGTGCCCTCGCCCCGGGTCAGAAAGCCGAACCCTTTGGTGCGGTTGAACCATTTCACCAGCGCCCGTTCGAGGCCGCTTTCCGGCGTCACCGCGACATGGGTGCGCTGCTCCTGCATCTCCGCCGGATGGATCGCCGTGGTGACATCCATCGAGAGCACGCGGAAGGCCTGCAGCCCGCGCTCGCCCTGCTTGACCAGGCAGACGACACGGGCGCCTTCAAGCGCGGTCTGAAAACCGTCCTTTCGAAGGCATGTCACATGGAGGAGGATGTCGCCCGAAGTACCATCATCGGGAAGGATGAAACCGTAGCCCTTGGCTACGTCGAACCATTTGATGGCGCCAGCGATTTCGACGAGATCGGCCGTATCGGCGCTCTCATCCCGCTTCAACGCATCGTTACCGGCCCCGTCCCGCCCCATGAAAGAGGCCTTTTCCCCCATAAGAACGCCCCCTTTTTTCAAGAAACACTGCAACTGATTCTTGGTATCAGATTAACACCGCGGCTTCCGGTGTGTGCAAGACCTGACGTGCCTTTTTTCACGGTTCCGTACAGGAATAGCGGATTTGCCGTTTGCCGGCGCTGGCAGGCGTGGCCGATTGCCCTTTGGCCGGGCCGCCCCTATGGTGCGCCGCAACGCAACATAAGGAGGAAATCATGCGCTATCTGCACACCATGGTCCGCATCGCCGACATCGATGCTTCGCTCGATTTCTACTGCAACAAGCTTGGCCTCAAGGAAGTGCGCCGCCATGAAAACGAGCAGGGCCGCTACACGCTGATCTTCCTCGCCGCGCCCGAAGACGAGCAGAGCGGCATCTCCGAAAAGGCGCCGCTGATCGAGCTGACCTACAATTGGGACCCGGAAGACTACAAGGGCGGCCGCAATTTCGGCCATCTCGCCTATGAGGTCGACGACATCTACGCCACCTGCCAGCGGCTGATGGACAATGGCGTTATCATCAACCGGCCGCCGCGCGACGGCAACATGGCGTTCGTCAAATCGCCGGACGGCATCTCGATCGAGCTGTTGCAGAAAGGTCCGGCCAAGCCGAAGGCCGAGCCGTGGGCCTCGATGCCGAACACCGGCAGCTGGTAACCGATCACGCTATCTTGAGCGGACGCAGGCGGCGCCCTGGTTCTGTTTTCGCGTCCGCCTTCCCAAGGAGAATTCATTCATGCCGGCCAGCCATGTCGACGTCGCCACCGAACATGCCAGCCGCTATCTGCAGCAGCTGTGCAAACATTGGGCGCACAAGTTTCCCGTCGAATTCGACCCGAACCACGGCACCATCGATCTGACGCTCGGCCGCACGGTTCTCGATGCGGATCCGGCTGCGCTGCACATTGCGGTGACGGCCGATGAAGCTGGCTCGCTCGAGCGCCTGGAAACGGTCGTCGCCGAGCACATCAAGCGCTTCGCCTTCCGTGAAGAGCTGGCATTCGACTGGAAACGCGCTCCGGCCGCGTAGACGACCTGTCAACCGCGGGCCTTGGCCATCTCGAGCAGCATCAGCACGGTGCGCCAGTTGCGCGCCGTGCAGTGCACCTTCAGAACGCGCGGGATGAGATTGGCAAAGACCGATTTGCCGAGGCCGTCGGGCGCATGCAGGTAGAGCACGTCGCCCTTGATCTCGAAGCGTTCGGGCCCGGTGCATTTTTCCGCCAGCCGGGCGATCTCCTCGGCGGTCGGCCGGCGCTCCAGCGCATAAGCATGCAGCTTGGTCGGCTCGCCGGCCACTTCCGGATAGGGATTGTCCGCCGCCAGCCGCTCGAGCCAGCCGAGATCGCGCACCATGATGCGCGAATGGAAGCCCCATTTCTTCTCGAATTCCGCTTCCAGCCGCCTGGTCAGCATCGCCGCATCGCCGTCTGGCGACCGGAACACGGCGTTGCCGCTCTGCACATGGGTGGCGATATCGGAGAAGCCGAGCTGCTCAAAAAATGACCTGAGTTCCGCCATCTTGACGATGCGATTGCCGCCGACATTGATGCCGGAAAACAGCGCGATAAAAACGTTCGCCGGGGCGTTCGGAAGATCGTTGCTGCTCATATAATGAACCCGGCGAGCGTCTCGTTGTCGGTGATGTCCTGGTAGTGGACGCTCTCGGCGTCGAAATTCGCCTTGAGCAGGTCGAAATTGCGGCGGTCCTTGGTTTCGATGCCGATCAGCACCGAGCCGAAATTGCGCGCCGATTTCTTCAGATATTCGAAGCGGGCGATGTCGTCGTCGGGGCCTAGCAATTCGAGGAAATCGCGCAACGCGCCGGGCCGCTGCGGAAAGCGGATGATGAAGTATTTCTTCAAGCCCTCGAAGCGCAGCGCCCGTTCCTTCACATCCGGCAGCCGCTCGAAATCGAAATTGCCGCCGGACACCACGGCGACGATGGTCTTGCCCCTGATTTCCTTTTTGGAAAAATCCTTGAGCGCATCGATCGCCAGCGCACCGGCCGGCTCGAGCACGACGCCTTCGACATTGAGCATTTCGATCATGGTCGCGCAGAGCCGGTTTTCCGGGATCAGCCGTACGGCATCGGCAGCAAACTCCTTGAGGTGGCGCAACGGCTCGCGGCCGATCTCGGCCACCGCCGCTCCGTCGACGAAATTGTCGACCTTGGCGAGCTTGACCCGCTTTCCGGCGGCAAGGCTCTCGCTCAGGCTTGGGGCGCCGGCCGGCTCGCAAAAGACGAAACGTGTTTCACGCAGCTGGTCGGCGAAATAATGGGTGACGCCGGCGGCAAGGCCACCGCCGCCGACCGGCAGCATAATGATGTCGGGCATGCGCGCGCCGGGCATCTGGCCTGATATCTCGTAGGCGACGGTCGCCTGCCCTTCGATGATGTCCTTGTGGTCGAAAGGCGGCACCATGTGCGCGCCGGCAGTTTCGGTGAATTCGAGTGCCGCGCGGTAGCAGTCGTCGAAAAAATCGCCGACCAGCCTGATCTCGACGAACTCGCCGCCGAACAGCCGCGTCTTGTCGATCTTCTGCTGCGGCGTGGTCACCGGCATGAAGACGACGCCCTTCTTGCCGAAATGGCGGCAGACGAAGGCAAAGCCCTGCGCGTGATTGCCGGCCGAGGCGCAGACGAACAGCTCGGCAGCGTTGCCGGCGGCAAGCGTCTTGCGGAAGAAGTTGAAGGCGCCGCGGATCTTGTAGGAGCGCACCGGCGTCAGGTCCTCGCGCTTCAGCAGCACCCGCGCGCCGCTCTTCTTCGACAGATAGTCGTTTTCCTGCAGCGGCGTTTCCGGAAAGATCTCGCGGATCGCGGCAGCGGCGGCAGCGACGCGAGAGGAGAAACTGGTCATGGCAAGAGCACCCCACAGGCTAGCCGAATTCGGTCCCGCTATTGCATATCCGGCTTCACGAAGCCATTGTCCGGCCACCCTGAAAGGGTGTTCCCAAAACCTCGTTGGCCGTTAGGAGCGTCTGTTCATGCCTGTCGCATCGGTGGCCCAGAAAACCGTGTCGCTGCCGGAGTTCGGCGAGCCGACGGTGATGCCGCTGGTTCCGCGCGCCACCTATGAGGCCCGCATCGCGGCACTGGTTGCACGCGGCGGCGAAGCGGGGTTCGACGCGTTCGTCGTCTATGGCGACCGCGAACATGCCGCCAATGTCGCCTATCTCTGCGGCTACGATCCGCGCTTCGAGGAGACGCTGCTGGTCATCGTTCCCGGCAAGCCGCCGAAACTGCTGGTCGGCAATGAGGGCTGGGGCTATGCCGAGATCTGCGACGGGCCGTACGAGCGCGTGCTCTACCAGACCTTTTCGCTGCCGGCGCAGCCGCGCGACCGCTCGCAGGCGCTTCCCAACATTCTTGCCGATTGCGGCCTGAAAGCCGGCCAGCGCATCGGCGCCATCGGCTGGAAACCGTTCGGCCCCGGCGATGTCGGTTTTGGTGAAACGACGCTCGACCTGCCGTCCTTCATCGCCGACACGCTACGCACGCTTGCCGGCGACAGGGGGGTGATCGTCAACGCTGCGAACCTTTTGATGAACCCTGCCGACGGCCTGCGCGCCATCAACGAGGCCGACCAGCTGGCCGCGTTCGAATTCGCCGCGACCTATTCCTCGCAAGGGCTGCGTAACGTCCTGCAAGGCATCGAACCCGGCATGACCGAATTGCAAGCGGCGCGGCTGATGGGCATCAACGGCCTGCCGCAAT
This sequence comes from Mesorhizobium sp. M1142, assembly GCF_040318565.1. NCBI lineage: Bacteria > Pseudomonadati > Pseudomonadota > Alphaproteobacteria > Hyphomicrobiales > Phyllobacteriaceae > Mesorhizobium > Mesorhizobium sp. M1142. The sequence goes on along the minus strand of NZ_JAMYMK010000017.1, from coordinate 5,248 downwards.
GCTGTCACCCGATGCTGTCGGCCGGCAGGCGCGCGGCCTATGGCCTGCCAAGCCCGCGCCTCGAAATCATCAAGCGCGGCGACCCGATCACCATGGCCTACGGCATCCATGGCTCGCTCAACGCCCGCGCCGGTTTTCTGGTCGAGGGCGCGGCCGAACTTCCAAGGGGCATCCAGGACTATGTCGAGAAACTGGTCGCGCCCTATTTCTGCGCCGTCGTCGACTGGTACGAGACGGTCGGCATCGGCGTTCCCGGCGGCGCGCTGTGGCAGGCGGTGCACGACCGGATCGGCGATCCGTTCTTCGGCGTGTCGCTCAATCCCGGCCATCTCATCCATATCGACGAATGGATGCATTCGCCGTCATTCTCCGGCTCCGACATCAGGTTGAGGTCGGGCATGGCCTTGCAGGTCGACATCATCCCGGCGACCGGCACCGATTATTTCACCACCAACATCGAGGACGGGATCGCGTTGGCAGACGACGCGCTGCGCGAAGAGATCGCCGCGCGCTATCCCGAAGCCTGGCGCCGCATCGAGGCGCGCCGCGCCTTCATGACCGACGTGCTTGGCATAAGACTGAAGCCGGAGGTGCTGCCGTTTTCCAATATCCCGGCGTTCCTGCCGCCGTTCTGGCTTTCGCGCAACAGTGCGATGGCCGTCGCGAGGCACTGAGCGCATTTCGGCATCCGCGACTTACTTCTGCCGCACTTCGCCTGTCCGGGAGGGGCGGCGGAGGTGGATGGGCCTTTGGTCAGGCCGGAGTGGAATTGCTTAAGTGCCCTTGAAGACGATTTGCATCATTGTCCTTGCAGCGCTGCTCGCCGGCTGCGGCGGCCGCCAAACCGAGGAACTGCTCGGCAGCGCCATGATGGCGGTGCCGGTGACGGAAATCGCCGGCAACCACTCGATCTTCATCGCAACGACGCGCAAGCGCTCCGACGATCCCAACAAGGTCTTCGACGGCGAGCGGTCGGCGACGCTGAACTATGCCCGCGTCAACGTCACCGTCCCCGGCATCCACAAGACAGGCCAGATCGAGCGGCGCTCGCGCGGCAAGTCGGACGATCCGGCCAAATACTTCATGGCTTCCGAGGTCGTCGGCTACGATACCCAGCCGAAATTCTCCAGCGCGCTCAGCGCCGACATCGCGGCGCGCGGCGGCCGCGTCATGGTCTTCGTCCACGGCTACAACACCGGCTTCGACGACGCGGTCTACCGCGTCACCCAGATCACCCATGATTCCGGCTATCCTGGCACGCCGGTGCTATTTTCCTGGGCGTCGGGCGCCAAGACCACCGACTATGTCTACGACAAGGAAAGCGCCAGCGTTGCCCGCGACCAGCTGGAAGTGACGCTGAGAATGCTGGCGCAGACCGGCGCGCGGCGCATCGACATCGTTGCCCATTCGCTGGGGACCTGGGTCACCATGGAGGCGCTGCGCCAGCTCGCCATCACCGGCGACCGCGATCTCGGCGGCAAGCTCGGCGACGTCGTGCTGGCCTCGCCCGACATCGACGTCGACGTGTTCAAGAGCCAGATGCGCCGCTACGGCAAGCCGGACAAGCCGTTCATCCTGCTGCTCTCCGACGACGACCGGGCGCTCAGGCTGTCCGGCCTGATCGCCGGCGCGCGGCCGCGCGTCGGCGACTACAAGGACGCCGCCGACCTTGCCAGCTATGGCGTGTCGGTCGTCGACCTCTCCAGCGTCAAGGGAGCCGACCGCTTCAACCACACCAAATTCGCCGACAATCCGGAATTGGTGCAGTTGATCGGCCAGAAGCTGCGCGAGGATGACGGGTTTGCCAGCGACCGCGAGGTGACCGACCGCATCGCCTCGGTCGGACAATAGCTGCATTGCGCGGCAGTCGTTGTTGACCATTGCCGCACCATCGGAACAGTTTGAACTGGACCGTGCCGGCCTCTGCCTCTATCGAATAGGCAAGACGTCTCCGGCTCGACGTCGCCTTTGCGGGAGCCCGCGTGATCGTGCCTTCGAAGATCTTTCTCGTCGTTGCGTTCGCGCTCGCGCTGGCAGGCTGCGCCGGTCAGAACACGCACGATCTGCTCAACAAGACGACGATCACCGTGCCTGCTTCGGACATTGCGGCGACGCACAAGATCTTCGTCGCCACAACCCGGCAAAGGGCAACGAAGGAGCCCCGGCAGGTGTTCGACGGCGACCGTTCGCCGACCACCAGCTTTGCCAGCGTCGAGGTGACGGTGCCCAAGATCCACCAGCTCGGCGCCATCGAGCGGGTCAAGGGCTCGGCCAACAGCAATCCGGCGAAGGATTTCACGGCGACCGGCGTCACCTTCTACGAAGGCGCGCCGCAGTTCGCCAAGGCGGTCGGCGCCGACATCGCGATGCGCGGCGACCGGGCGCTGGTTTTCGTGCACGGCTTCAACAACGGGTTCGACGACGGCATCTACCGGCTGACGCAGATCGCGCATGACACGAAATACCCCGGCACGCCGGTGCTGTTTTCGTGGGCGTCGAGCGGCAAGACGACCGGCTACATCTACGACAAGGAAAGCGCCAATGCGGCGCGCGACGATCTCGAAGCGACGCTGCGCATGCTCGCCAAGAGCCGCGCCAAGAGCATCGACATCATTGCCCATTCAATGGGGACCTGGGTGACGATGGAAGCGTTGCGCCAGCTTGCGATCACCGGCGACCGCGACCTCGGCGGCAAGCTCGGCTACGTCATCCTGGCTTCGCCCGACATCGACGTCGACGTGTTCAAGAAGCAGATGATCCGCTACGGCAAGCCCGACAAGCCGTTCGCCGTGCTGCTTTCGGGCGACGACCGGGCGCTCAGGCTGTCGACCCTGATCTCCGGCGACAAGCCGCGCGTTGGCGACTATGGCGACGCGGCCGACCTCGCCAGCTATGGCGTCTCGGTGGTCGACCTGACCAAGACCAAGGGCGGCGACCGGCTGAACCACGCCAAATTCGCCGACAACCCGTTCCTGGTGCAGCTGCTCGGCGACCGCCTGCGCGCGCCGGCCGGCCTCGCCTCCGATGAGACCGCGCCGGCCCAGCTCGACAATCTCGGCCAGGGCCTCGGCAAGGCCGTCGGCTCGGTCGCCGAAATCGTCATCACCACGCCGTTCAAAGTGCTGACCATCGCCACCGGCGGCTGAAGAAGCGCCCCGCCGGCGTTCAGACGAACAAATCAACCTTCTGAAACGTCGTCACGTCGATCAGGCCGACGTCGGAAATCCTGAGCTCGGGGATGACGACCAGCGCCAGCAGCGAGTGCTGCATGTAGGCGTTGTTCAGCGAGCAGCCCATCTGGCGCATGGCGTCGCTGAGTTTGTCCGCCTTGGCGGCGACGATTTCCGCCCGCTCGTCCGACATCAGCCCGGCGATCGGCATTTCGACCAGCGCCAGTTCCTTGCCTTTGGAGAACAGCACGACGCCGCCGCCGACCTCGCCCAGCCGGTTCACCGCCAATGCCATGTCCTGCTTGTTGGTGCCAACGACGATGATGTGGTGGGCATCATGCGCCACGCTGGAGGCCATGGCGCAGTCGCCGATATAGCCGAAGCCGGAGACGAAGGCGTTGGTGACGCCGCCGGTGCCCTTGTGGCGTTCGACCAGCGCGATCTGGCAGACATCGTTGCGGCGATCCATGGCAACCAGCCCGTCCTCGACAGCAAGATCGGCCTCCAGCGCCCGCGTCGGCGCCTGGTTTTCGATGACGCCGATGACCCGCACCCGCACTTCGTTGGCGCCCATGGGTGCCGCGATGTCGAAATCGCCTGTCTTGAGCTTCTTGCCGAGCTTGATGGTGTTCTTCGCCGTCCGCGGATAATTGTAGGCCGGAATGTCGATTTCGAGCTTGCCGCCCTTGGCCAGCCTGACGCCGCGGCCATAGACCTCGTCAATGGTCATTTCGGCGAGGTCGGAGACGATCAGCAGATCGGCGAGCCGTCCCGGCGCTATCGAGCCGATCTCGCGCTCCAGCCGGAAATGCTGGGCGGTGTTGAGCGTAGCCATCTGGATCGCAGTCACCGGCTTCAAGCCCTGGCTGATGGCGTGGCGCACGACCCGGTCCATATGGCCTTCGTGCACCAGCGTACCGGAGTGGCTGTCGTCGGTGCACAGGATGAAGTTGCGCGGGTCGAGCCCGCTCTCCGTCACCGCCTTGATCTGCGAGGCCACGTCATACCAGGCCGAGCCCAGCCGCAGCATCGCCTTCATGCCCTGGCGGACGCGGGCGATGGCATCCTCGGCGCGCGTGCCTTCGTGGTCGTCCTCGGCGCCGCCGGCGACATAGCCGTGGAACGGCAGGCCGAGATCGCGCGAGGCATAATGCCCGCCGACAGTCTTGCCGGCCCTCACCGTCGCCGCGATCTCGCCCGACATCACCGGATCATTGGCGGCGACGCCCGGAAAATTCATCACCTCGCCGAGCCCGATAATGTTTTCCCAGGTCATCGCCTCGGCAACATCGGCGACGGTCAGCTCAGCGCCGGCATGCTCCAGCCCCGGTGCCGACGGCACACAGGACGGCATCTGCACATGCACGTTGACCGGCATGGCGACCGCCTCGTCATGCATCAGCCGCACGCCCGGCAGGCCGAGCACGTTGGCGATCTCATGCGGATCGATGAACATCGATGTGGTGCCGTGCGGGATCACCGCGCGGCAGAATTCCGTCACCGTCACCATGCCGCTCTCGACATGCATATGCGCGTCGCAAAGCCCCGGCACCAGATAGCGGCCGCCGGCATCGACCACCTTAGTGCCCTGGCCGATGGCATGGCCGGCGTTCGGCCCGCAATAGGCAAAGCGGCCGCCGGCAATGGCAATGTCGGTGCCGGCGATGATCTCGCCCGAATGGACGTTGACCCAGCGCCCGTTGCGGATGACGAGATCGGCGGGTTTGCGACCCATAGCGACATCGACCAGATGCGTCGCCATCTCAGCCCAGGGTTTTGGTTTCGTCGCATTGGCGGTCTTCGGCATCAACAGGCTCCTCTTTGCCCGACTGTGCCAAGCCGCGAGGATTTTGACCAGCGAGGAAGTAAGCGCGGACGGCGAAGTTGCAGCTCTCCCCCCTTGAGGGGGAGATGTCGCCGAAGGCGACAGAGGGGGTCGCCGATCCACGCGCGACGACCCCCTCTGGCCTACCGGCCATCTCCCCCTCAAGGAGGTGTTTGGACCGGGGACATCGCGAACAGGTGTGCGAGGACATCGCGAACAGTTTGGCGCGCTTTGCGCTGGGGGGTTCGGGATG